>NZ_JAUBQW010000117.1:0-20829 GCF_036701485.1 Microcoleus sp. Pol11C3
CATCTTTATTTGACGATTTTACTAGGTTTTTCATTTTAACTCTTTTGTGACACATTCGCAAAAGTGAGATGCACCCGTCGCACTTCGTAGTCAGCAATTTCAGGTATAATTATTATTTCGCCTCTTCTCATTAAAGAGTTTAGCCAAACTTGACACTGTTGAACTTCTGTAGAGGATGCTTTAGGGTTTGTCACCATTCCCAATGGGCCAGAGTCTAGAAATATTAATCTACTCATGGGAATAATGGCCGATTAGAAAGGCGGTCTTCATCTAAAGCTTTACGGAGATATTCAGCGGTTTCTGTTTGTTCCTGTTCATCTCCCTCTTCTATCCACGATCGCAATAATTCAATTGCACCTTGATTTCTTTGTATCCGCTCCTCCAGCGACAGTTTAGTAATGTCTATTTGCTCAGGTGTCTCGGCGGGTTCCGATAATCCGGGCTTAACTGTCACGGTTTCCCGAAATAACCTCATCATTTTAAGCAAATTCGGCTAATATTCTCTCGGAGTTTGCTGAATTACACTGAGAAACTCTACCATTTCATTGCCAATGCGAGGTTCGGGCGCGGGAGTTGCTGTCGCTGGACTTTCACTGATTAAAGCTTGTTCAGACATAATCACTTTTTCTCCTTTCTCGGATTTAGTTCAAGCGGCGGGTCGATCGATATCCTGGATGGGAATTAGAGATTGGCGATCGAACTCGCCTCTACTGATATTGTAAACAAAAGACGGGGGATGATTCATCCAAATTATGGGAATTTATTGAACCGCAGATGTCAGCGGATAAACACAGATGAACGCAGATGAATTTTATCTGCGTTCATCTGCGTTCATCAGCGGTTCAAAACAACCCTTTCGCTGAGTTTCGATGAAATCACTTGCTCAACACACCATCGGGAATTCCTAAAATATCCTCAATTCGAGGCATATCTTCCAAAGCAATCACTCGTCCTTCATCCTCAAAACCAGCAATTTGATCGAAATTCAAATACCGATACAAATCACCAGCAAAAGGATCGATTCTCTTCGACACAATGTCATTGTATTCTTGGACTGTAGGAATGCGACCTAACAGCGAACACACAGCAGCCAATTCCGCCGAACCGAGATAAACTTGTGCATCTTTGCCCATGCGGTTGTTAAAGTTGCGAGTAGAAGTTGAAAACACCGTTGTGGCATCTTTGACTCGTGCTTGATTTCCCATACAAAGACTGCAACCGGGCATTTCTGTACGCGCTCCAGCAGCTCCAAAAATGCTGTAATAACCTTCTTCTTTGAGTTGCTGTTCGTCCATGCGAGTGGGCGGACAAATCCACAGGCGAGTTTTAACTTCCCCTGCACCTTCCAATACCTTCGCTGTGGCGCGGTAGTGACCGATATTTGTCATGCAGGAACCGACAAATACTTCGTCTACCCGATCGCCCGCAACCTCACTCAACAACTTAACATTATCCGGGTCATTGGGAGCAGCCACAATTGGCTCTTTAATCTCGTTCAGATCGATTTCGATGATTTCCACATATTCCGCATCAGCATCCGCCTCCATCAGCACCGGATTTGCCAGCCATTCCTCCATCTTCGCCACCCGGCGCATCATCGTCCGCGCATCTTGATAGCCCCGCGCCACCATGTTTTTCAGCAGCGCGACATTGGAACGAATGTACTCAGAAACAGTCTCCACGCTCAATTTAATCGTGCATCCGGCGCAAGAACGCTCGGCGGAGGCATCGGTCAATTCAAAAGCCTGCTCGACCTTCAAATCGGGCAAACCTTCAATCTCCATAATCCGCCCAGAAAAGACGTTTTTCTTATTCTGCTTCGAGACAGTCAGCAAACCTTTTTGAATGGCCACATAGGGAATGGCATTCACAACATCCCTGAGCGTTACTCCCGGCTGCAATTCACCTTTAAACCGCACTAAAACCGATTCCGGCATATCCAAAGGCATAACGCCCAAGGCGGCAGCAAAGGCCACTAATCCCGAACCCGCCGGAAAGGAAATTCCTAAAGGAAAACGAGTGTGAGAATCGCCGCCAGTTCCCACTGTATCCGGCAATAACATTCGGTTGAGCCAAGAGTGAATAATGCCGTCTCCCGGACGCAAAGCTATGCCGGCTCGCTGTGCCATGAAATCGGGCAATTCGTGGTGAGTTTTGACATCAACTGGTTTCGGATAAGCGGCGGTGTGGCAGAAACTTTGAATTACCAAATCGGCGCTAAATCCCAAACAAGCAAGTTCTTTCAATTCGTCCCGAGTCATCGGCCCGGTAGTATCTTGCGAGCCGACTGTTGTCATGACTGGTTCGCAAGATGTACCGGGACGAACGCCGGACAAACCGCAAGCTTTGCCTACCATTTTTTGTGCTAAAGTGAAGCCTTTGCCCGTATCTACTGGGATTGTAGGACGGGTAAAAATAGTGCTGGGTTCTAGTCCTAAAGCTTCGCGGGTTTTGTCGGTTAAAGTGCGTCCAATTAATAGCGGAATTCGGCCACCGGCGCGAACTTCGTCTAGAATTGTGTCGGGTTTGAGGGTGAAGGTGGAGATAATTTCTCCGGCTTCGTTGGTGATTTCGCCTTTGTAGGGATGGATGGTAATTACCATTCCTGTTTCCATTGTGGAGACATCACATTCGATCGGCAAAGCGCCGGAGTCTTCAGCGGTATTGAAGAAAATCGGGGCGATCGCACTTCCTAAAATATAACCGCCACTGCGCTTGTTCGGCACAAACGGAATATCATTGCCAATGTGCCACAGCACGGAATTAATCGCCGATTTCCGCGACGAACCGGTGCCGACAACATCACCAACATAGGCTACGGGATAACCTTTTTGCTTCAAGTCTGCAAGGGTTTGCAAAGCTCCTGGCATCTTACTTTCGAGCATCGCCAAAGCGTGTAGGGGAATATCGGGTCGCGTGGTAGCATGAGGTGCTGGCGACAAGTCGTCAGTATTGGTTTCTCCAGGAACTTTGAAGACTGTAACGGTAATCGCTTCTGGCAACACAGGACGACCTGTAAACCACTCGGCATCTGCCCAAGAATCGACTACCTGCTTGGCGTAGGGATTGGTATCAGACAAAGCTATAACGTCGTGGAAAGCGTCGAATACTAACAACGTTTTGCTCAGTGCCCGGGCGGCGGTGGCGGGAATGGCGATTTCGGCAGTAGGATTGAGCAAATCGATTAAAGATTGGACGTTGTAACCGCCCATCATTGTCCCCAGCAGGTAAACTGCCCATTTGGGAGCAATTAGCGGGCTGTGAATTTCGCCTTTAGCAATGCCAGTTAAAAAACCAGCTTTGACGTAGGCGGCGCTGTCTACTCCGGGCGGGACGCGATCGCGCAATAATTCTATTAAAGTTTCTTCTTCTCCAGCCGGCGGATTTTTCAGCAGTTCACAGAGTTCCGACGTTTGCTGGGCGTCTAGCGGCAGCGGTGGAATTCCCAGAGCCGCCCGTTCGGCAGCGTTACGGCGGTATGATTCAAGCATTTCTCCTCTCTCCTCGGATAGTATTGGGTGGTTGTTTGCAGGTGACTTTACTTTTTAGATTAGGAGCTTCCGCTGCACATTAGGTAAAGTACCTCGCCATACATAAAAACTTAACGCAACTTGAAAAACAGTAGATTGTCATACCAAAGATAGATGTGATCTCCACCGAGATTGCATGAGATAAAACTCCAGCCCAGCAGTTTAGGGAGTTCATTGGCATTGTTCTGGTTAAAATTAATGTGTAGTAGGCTACTGTCGATCGTCCTCTGCTTCCATTTCTAATCACTTAAGCTGAAGCATTTGTCAATCAGCAATTATGCTCAAAATTTACTCGGATTTTGGGTATAAAACTTAGATTCGGGCGATCGAGGAATCATGCCGATCGCCATATTTATGCCCACCCACTCGCAAATCGCGAATTTTCTACTCCTAGAAAAGCAGTTTTTTTGAGTAATCTTACTGATTGACCAATGAAATTAAGTCTTCAGTTGTTCCCAATACTCTGCATAGGAAATCGTCATTTACCACAAGTTTAAAAAAGTTGTCCTGCTAATGGATCGATTAAACAATGGAAAGTTTTATCCCTGAAAACTCTGAAAACTGTCACGGCTGGGCCTCCAAGCCAGACTTGTACAAAGAGCTGCAAGGAACCAAAGAATTACTGCTGACGATCGGCAACTCGATGCCCATGCCACTGATCGTCAGCAGTCTGGCGGACAGCACAATTCTTTATAGCAATGATTTATGCCGTCAGGCTTTCGGGTTCACAGGATTCAAGTCGATCGACCGCCAAAAAGCCGAAATGCTTTACCACAACCCTGCAGATCGCCAGGAATTGCTGGTGCGGCTCGCCCGCAACGAACACGTCCGCGAGACAGAAGTCCGGCTTAAAAAAGCTGACGGCACGCTGTTTTGGGCAAGTGTATCGATGCGGTATCTGACATTGGTGTCGGGGAAAGCTGTTCTGTCGGTGTTCAGCGATATTACTGATCGGAAACGAGCCGCGGCAAAGGAGCAGGAATTGCTCACGTCAATCCACTCGCGGGCCCGCCAGCAAGCGGCCGTCGCTTACTTGGGGCAGCAGGCCCTGGCCGAAACAGATTTGTCCGCACTCATGGACAAAGCTGCGGTTTTAATTGCTCAAACCTTGGACGTTGATTATTGCCAGTTATTAGAACTGTTGCCCTCTGGCCATGCTTTTATGCTGCGAGCCGGGGTTGGCTGGCAGCCGGGCCTCGTCGGCAGCGCTACTGTTGCCGCTTCTGCCCGATCGCAAGCAGGTTACACATTGCTAGTGGGCGAACCGACAATCGTCGAAGATTTGCGGGTGGAAACGCGCTTTAGCGAGTTGCCGCTACTGCATAACCACCGGGCTGTCAGCGGCGTTACTGTAATTATTCCAGGCAATCGAGGACTGGGGAGCAACTGGGGACAAGCAGAACCAACGAACAGTTCCTCCTCGCAGGCCTGGGGCATTTTGGGGGTTCATACCAGCCAAAGGCGGGTTTTCAGTCAAGATGACGTTTATTTTGTAGAAGCGATCGCCAACTTGTTAGCTGCGGCGATCGAGCGCATCATATCGCAAGAGCGCTTACAAATGATGGAACGGGCGATCGAAAGTTGCAGCAACGGCATTGCAATCACCGACGCAACCGTTGCAGATAATCCGATTATTTATGTCAATCCGAGTTTTGAGCGGATTACGGGTTATCGCAAAGACGAGTTAATGGGCAAAAATTGCCGATTTTTGCAGGGCACAGACACTGACAGCCCCGCTGCCCAACAATTGCGAAGTGCGATTGAAGAAGGCAGAGAATCTCAAGTTATATTACGCAACTTTCGGAAAGACGGCACGCCTTTTTGGCACGAACTGTCGATCGCTCCGATTTACAACTCGCGGCGACACTTAACCCACTTTATTGGAGTACAAACAGACATTACCGACCGCCAGCGCTCAGAAGAAGAATTATTTTTAAATTCTCAAGCTTTAGCAGCTTTTAGCGCTAATCTCAAACACTTGCACCGGATTACAACTTATCATTATCAAAACTTTGAAGAACGGGTTGACGATTATCTAACAGCAGGCTGTTTGATGTTTGGACTTTCTAGGGGCATCCTGGCTGAAGTTGACAGCGAAACTTTTATTGTCAGAGCATCGAAAACAGATTTACAATACTTCGTTCGAGGCTTAGAATTGAACCTCGGCGATACTTTCTGCGCGGCAGTCATTAAACTTAACAAAACAGTTGCGTATTCTCATATAGGAGCAGATACTGAGATGCGCGAACATCCTGCTTATCAGAGCTGCCAGGCGGAATCTTACATCGGAACGCCGATATTTGTTAACAATAAAACTTACGGAACGTTGAGTTTTAGTTCGCCAGAAATAAAGAAAAGAAAGTTCAAGTATGAGGAAATAGAAATTATAGAATTGATGGCTCAAAGTATTGGCAAAATTCTGGCGGTTCACCAAATGGAAGTCGAACGCCAGCGGGCTGAAAAAGAGCGATGCGAGTTGATAGTATCTCTCAAAGAAAGTGAAGAACGCTATCGGCGTTTAGTAGAACTATCTCCCGAAGCGATCGCTGTTCACAGTCAAGGGAAAATCGCCTACATCAATGCTGCCGGCGCTAAACTTCTCGGTGCGAACTCTCCCGAGGCGCTAATCGGCTTTCCAGTATTGCATTTCGTCCATCCAAACTATGTGGAAACAGCCAGAGAGCGCATTCGGCTAGTCGAGACAGAAAATCAGCCGATCGACCTTGCCGAACAAAAACTGATTCGGTTCGATGGACAAATAATAGACGTTGAAGTTGCCGGCATCCCCGCTACTTATCAAGGCTCGACTGCCGCCCAGATTATTATCCGAGATGTCACCGAGCGCAAGCGAGTAGAACGGGAACTGCTGCACGGCGCTTTTCACGATGCGCTGACAGGTTTGCCAAACCGCGTTTTGTTCCTAGACAGGCTAGGACAAGCCATCCGCCGATCCAATCAGTCCCCCGATTACAAATTTGGTTTACTTTTCCTAGATTTAGACCGCTTCAAAGTAGTTAATGATTCTTTAGGACACGTTTTAGGAGACAAACTGCTAATCGCCCTCGCGGAGCGACTGCAAAGCTGCGTGCGGGTTTCTGATACCGTCGCCCGGCTGGGGGGAGACGAATTCACCATCCTGCTAGACCACATTCACAGCCTCAGCGACGCCACCCTCGCAGCTAAAAAGATACAAAAAGAACTGACGAAGCCGTTTCATCTGGAAGGGCACGAAGTATTTACCACCGCTAGCATTGGCATTGTTTTCAGTCGAGGCGAAGCCACCGCCAGTGGCGAATCGAATCCGTACACTCACCCCGAAGAATTCTTACGCGATGCTGACATCGCTATGTACCGCGCTAAAGCTTTGGGTAAGGCCCGCCACGAAGTCTTTAATTTGGCGATGCACGACCAAACTATGTCGCTGTTGCAGTTAGAAACTGACCTGCGGTTGGCTATTTTGGGCAAGGAGGAATTAGGAGAAAGCAAGGATCAATGTTCGCATTTTATTGTGCACTACCAACCAATTGTTTCGATCGCCAGCGGTGCGCTCGAAGGTTTTGAGGCCTTGGTGCGCTGGCACCACCCAGTTCGGGGTCTAGTTCCGCCGTCTACTTTTATCCCTGTAGCTGAAGAAACAGGTTTGATCGTGCCTCTGGGAGCCTGGGTGTTGCGGGAAGCTTGTCAGCAATTGCGGATTTGGCAAGAAATGTTAACGGAGGAACAGGAAAGAAGTCCAATGGAAGTCGGAACAAGACGCTTCGACTCCCTTCTGCTTCACTCAGGGCAAGTCGCTCAGGGTAATAAGAAGGAAGAAGGCGCTTCGACTGCGCTCAGCGTAACAACAGGGAAGAGGGTAATCGGCAATGTAGGGGATTTAACTGATGTAACAGATACAGGGAATGAGGAACACGGAACTTTTACTGAGGTTAGCCCCAATATTGGTCACAGGGAAGAAAGAATCGGTAAAAAATTACCAATTCCCAGTTACCAATTCCCGATTATCGATTTCCACTCCCCAGTTACCAATTCCCTATTCCCAATTACCAATACTTCGGCTACTTCGGCTTCGCTCAGTACAAGTACGTTCAGTACAAGTTCCCAGGTATCAATTCCGAATTTTAAATTACCCATTATTGATCCTTCGCAATTAACAATGAGCGTCAATCTCTCTCCTAAACAGTTAGGTTTCCCGAATTTAATCGAGGAAATCGATGAAATTTTAGCAGAAACAGGCTGCGATCCGAGTTGTTTAAAATTGGAGATTACTGAAAGCGCGATCGTGGAAAATGTGAAGAAAGCCAATATTGTGCTAGCCCAATTAAAGGGTAGAAATATTCGATTGTCGATCGACGATTTCGGTACAGGCTATTCGTCTTTGAGTTACTTACACCGTTTTCCGCTGGATACGCTGAAGATCGATCGATCTTTTGTGAGCCGCTTAGGGGCTGTCGAAAATGGTGACGACGGGGGTCAGCCTTTGCAGATTGTGCGGGCGATCGTAACTTTGGCTCACAATTTGGGATTGAATGCGATCGCCGAAGGTATAGAGACAGCCGAACAGTTAGCACAGCTTCGAGAACTAGATTGCGAATTAGGTCAGGGATATTGGTTTTCTAAACCTTTGGACAGTTCTGCCGTGACAGAAATGCTGATAAATCTGGGCAATATAAAGTGAAGTAGGGTGCGTCAGAAGCGTGAAATTTTTGCGAGTTTCCTCACAATCTGAAAACAGACGCACCAGTGCATAAAAGGTGCGTCTGTTTTCAGATTTGGCTTTCCTGGATTTGTAGTATAAACGGTAGTGCGAGGCGCTTGCTCGCGCGCTTCTCTATGCCAGCACCACGGGAAGTTTTATTTTTATGATCGCCTAAAACTCAGGAGAGCCTGAGATTTAGGGTGATGATGGAGAATTATATCAAACTGACGCACTCTACCACTGACACACCAGGGCATAAAACAATACGCTTGGGTTAGCGTTTTTTGTCACTGCTTTACCCGTAAAGCAATCGCAGTGTCTATTTTTCAAATCGTTTTGACTCTCTTGACGGTCTTAACCCAAGGGTATTGGGGCATAAAAGGCGCGTCAGTGAAATTATTGTCCGCCCCACTGCTAGCCCCTATTAGGGGTCGAGCTGACCCCTTGTTGGGAGATAATATTAGTGATGACAAGATCTTAGGAAAAAATATCCATGACTATTTCCATGTATCAAGCCTCAGTACCATCGCTGATTCGATCGCTAAATAATCTGGCACTCATTCTTGAAAAGGGTGCTACTCATGCCGAAGCCAAAAAGATCGAATCGAACGTGCTGATCGGTAGTCGTCTCTATCCAGATATGCTCCCGTTGAGCAAGCAAATTCAAATTGCTTCTGACATTGCACGAAGGGGTGCTGCAAGATTGGCAGGATTAGATGCACCTGCGATGGCAGATAATGAAACTACTTTTGCCGAACTAATCGATCGGATTCATAATACGATTGCTTATCTCAATACGCTTACTCCAGCTCAAATCGATGGCTCCGAGGAGAAGGAAATTGTCTTACAGATGGGAAAAGAAGCCATGAGTTTTAAGGGGATGCCATATCTGCTTTATTTCATTCTTCCCAATGTCTATTTTCATGTCACTACTGCCTATGCCATTCTCCGCCATAACGGTGTAGAGGTGGGTAAAATGGACTTCTTAGGTAAACCCTCTTAGTGATCTATAGCCTTTCTCAGATAGATGAGGTATGCTAAAACCCCCTGCATTATCAAGCTTTCCAGGTCAATATCCGGCCGCGAACCTTTTTGAGAAAGGCTATAGCATCAGCGAAAAAAATGCCAGAATTGGGATAAAAGAATTTAGAAAAATTTGTATTCCTGTTGTGCCGATAGTCCTTACTGATTGTGAAGCATTGGATGCCAAGAAACGCAAAACACTCAACCAAAAAACCATAAAACAATGACTACGGAAAATGCCATCCAACCCCGTCAACTCGGTTCCACAGGCCCAACCGTTTTCCCATTAGCCCTCGGATGTATGGGGATGTCTGGGCTATATGGTTCATCAGATGATGATGAAAGCATTGCCACGATCCATGCTGCGATCGATCGCGGTGTCACGTTGTTGGATACGGGTGACTTTTATGCCTGCGGGCACAACGAGATGCTGATTGGTCGGGCGCTCAAAGACCGCCGCGATCGCGCTATGCTGTCTGTCAAATTCGGTGCTTTGCGATCGCCTGATGGCGGATTCATTGGTATAGATGGGCGACCCGCATCTGTGAAAAACTTTGCAGCCTATAGCCTAAATCGCCTGGGAGTCGAGCATATCGACATCTACCGTCTGGCGCGCCTCGATCCCAATGTGCCGATCGAGGATACGATCGGAGCGATCGCCGATTTAGTACAAGCTGGCTATGTGCGCCATATTGGACTGTCAGAGGTGGGTGCACAGACAATTCGTCGCGCTCATGCGGTACACCCGATCAGTGACCTTCAAATCGAGTATTCTCTGATCGACCGCGGCCCTGAAACTGAAATCTTTCCCGTGCTTGAAGAACTAGGCATCGGGGTGACAGCCTATGGTGTTCTTTCTCGTGGATTGCTCAGTGGTTCCATCCCCACGGCATCCAATGATTTCCGTGCCTCCCTGCCTCGATTCAGCGGTGAAAACATGGTTCAGAACCAGCGTTTAGTTGAACAACTCAAGCAAATTGCTGCGGAGAAAAAAGTTACCCCGACCCAAATTGCCATTGCTTGGGTACTTGCCAAAAGTACCAAAATTGTGCCTGTAATTGGTGCTCGCAAACGAACTCAATTGTCTGAATCCTTGGCAGCCCTTGAGGTGAATTTATCCTCACAAGATTTGGCCGACATTGAAGCGGTGATTGCTCCATCTGCGATCGCGGGAACGCGCTACAACGAACCTCAGATGAAGATGCTAGACAGTGAAACTGCATAGGCTTCATTTAGTCGCCGCATCACAAATCGCCGGAAAAGCGAGTTGTCTGACCAATTAACAATTAGCTTTGAAGCGAGTTGTCTGACCAATTAACAATTAGCTTTGAGCGGAATCTCGATCGCCAATTCTGCACCCTGTCCCGGCGAAGAAGTGCATTTGAGCGACCCGTTGTGTCTGTCTGTAACAATTTGATAGCTAATTGACAAGCCCATCCCAGTGCCTTTACCCACAGGTTTAGTGGTAAAAAATGGGTCAAAAAGTCGCTTACAGACAGCCTCTGTCATTCCCGGGCCGTTGTCAGCAATCCGAATGAAGACTCGATCGGGCTCCAGCATTCCAGTTTTGATGGAAATGATACTAGGATTTTCCCGCATTTGAGCCGCAGAAAGCCGCGCGTCTCTATCTTCCAAAGCATCTAAAGCATTGCTCAAGATATTCATAAATACTTGATTTAGCTGTCCGGCATAACATTCTACCAAAGGCAAATTGCCGTATTCTTTAATCACCTCAATTTCTGGATGATTATGTTTGGCTTTGAGCCGATGTTGCAAAATCATTAGGGTGCTATCTATGCCTTCGTGAATGCTGACTGCTTTCATTTCTGCTTCGTCCATGCGGGAGAAGGTGCGTAGAGATGCCACGATTAGCTGAATTCTATCTGCACCGACTTTCATCGAGGAAAGCAGTTTCGGCAAGTCATCCATCAGAAAGTCGAGTTCAATAGCTTCTACTTCCTCTTGAATTTCCGGGACTGGATCGGGATAGTGATTTTGGTAAAGTTCGATCAGGTGTAGCAAGTCTTGAGTATAGTCGTTAGCGTGGGTGAGATTGCCGTAAATAAAGTTAACTGGGTTGTTAATTTCGTGGGCTACTCCTGCCACGAGTTGACCGAGAGATGACATTTTTTCGTTTTGAATTAACTGCGATTGAGCGCTGGTTAATTGTTGCAACGTTTGCTCTAATTCGAGAGCTTTATTGCGAGTTTGGGCGTAAAGATCGGCTTGGTTGAGAGCGATCACCAATTGAACTGTAATGGCTTGCAACAATTCTACTTCGCTGTCGCTCCAGGGCCGCACAGAACAGCAGGAGGAGCAGCTAAGTGCACTTATTACCCCAGAAAGTGCCTGCATGGGAATGATTAATACAGATTGGTAGCCCATCGATCGAACGATTTGTTTCCAAACAGGATCTGCGACTGTTTCGACATCATCCACCCGCACCATTTCCATCTGCAATACTTTTTCTCCCACAAGACCGAAGTCGGAAGCTTGATAGCTACCTGTTAAATCGGGAAGTTCCCGAAGGCGAGATTCTTTAAGAATTTCCCAGAAAGGCTCCTCTCCGTCGTCGCGATACCAGGCAAAATTGCAACGATCGATCTGCAGGAAAGCGCGAATTTCCTTAACTGCGACTGTAACGATGCTGTCGAAATCGAGGGAATTGCGGATTTGAGTAGTGAGGTTGTTGAGCAATTTTTCTCGATCGGCCTGCTGCTTGAGTTGGGCTTCCGATTGCCTCAAAGCAATTTCTCCCCGCTTGCGCTCAGTAATGTCTTCGGTGACAGCTAATAAATATTGGGGATTGCCTTCTCGATCGAGAATTGCGGTTTTCTTCGTATGAAATATGCGAGTATCGCCTTCTCTTGTTTGGATCAGTTCTTCGGGAATGTCTACAATTTGCCCGCTGGCGAGCGCTTCCCGGTCTTTGGCGGTGAAAAAGTCGGCTTGTTCTCTGGGGAAAAAGTCGTAATCATTTTTGCCCATCACTTCTGCTGCACTGAAACCGAGCAACTCTTCGGCGACTGGGTTCCACAGTACAAATCGCAACTCTTCTGCTTCTTTGCCAAATACTCCTACGGGTATGGTGTTGAGCACTGATTCCATAAACTTTTGAGCGTGTTGCAGTTCTGCTTCTGCCTGTTTGCGATCGCTAATATCTCGGACGTTGGCAATGACGCTGAGATTGCCGTTGAGATGAATTCTTGACACAGCAATTTCTGCATCAAAGGTTGAACCGTCGTTGGGACGCCTAGCTTTCCATTCGATATGGGTACTTTCGCCTGATAATACTTTTTCCCAAAGTTCTCTCATTATTTGAATAGGATTTTCGTCACTTGAATAGTCCTTTGTAATTGATGATTTAATTGCTTGTTCCCGACTAACTCCATACATTTCTAACATTCGATTGTTGACATCGAGAATGTTACCTTCTAAGTCTTGAATGAAGATAGCATCGTAGACATTGTTAAATATGGTTCGCAGGTTTTGCTCGGAAACTTGCAGCGCTGCTTCTGCCTGTTTGCGATCGCCAATTTCTTGTTCTAATTGCGTGACTGCTTGGGAAAGTTCTGCCGTGCGATCGCTCACTCTGTCTTCTAACTCGACTGCTGCTTGCCGCAGTGCTGCTTCGGCGGCTTTGCGATCGGTAATGTCGATCACCGTACCGAACAGTTTTACCACCTTGCCGTTCACATCGGTTTCGGCTCTGCCCACGGCGTTCACGTGTCGCAAGATGCTGTCGGGACGGTAAAGGCGAAAGTCAAAATCAAAAGGGATGCCTGTTGCGAGTCCCCGCTGCACTTGAGTTTGCCACAATTCAAAATCTTCTGGATGAATCTGAGCGACCTGTTCGGCTAGGTTGGGCGCAAAGGCGGCCGGTTCGAGTCCGAAGATGCGGAAAAGTTCCTCTGACCAAGTGAGGGTTTCGGTGGCTGCGTCGAGTTCCCAATTGCCGACGTGGGCGAGTCTCTGGGCTTCTTGTAGCTGGCGCTGGCTGTGGCGGATGGCGGTTTCGGCAACTTTGCGATCGGTAATGTCGAACAATACGCCACAAAATACGATTTCGCCGTTCTCGCTGCGGGTGGGCATGGAGTCGCCCTGCCACCAGCGAATCTCACCGTCGGGCTTGACTAACCGCCCTTCGTAGTGCCACAGGGAGAGGTTTTCTACGGCTTCGCTGACGGAAGCGATGTAGCCTTCCAAGTCTTCAAGGTGGACGCGGGAAATGAATGTATTCATGTCTCGCATCATTTCTGCGGCTCTGACGCCGCTGATATCTTCGATGCGATCGCTCATGTAGTCAATGCGCCAAACTCCGTCACGGTTGCAAAACTGGAACAGAGCTCCGGGCATGGTGGCCGCGATCGTCCGAAACTTGGTTTCGCTGGCCGTGAGGGCGGCAAAAGTCTGTCGCAGTTCTGCCGTGCGTGCTTCTACTCTGCGCTCTAGTTCTGCGTTGGCGTGTTGTAAGGCGGCTTCTGCTCGCTTGCGATCGGTAATGTTGGTGGCTGTACCGGTGGTGCCGAGGAAGTTTCCGGTTTCGTCGTACAGGGCGATCGCATTGAACATCAAATGTTTCATGCTGCCGTCTTTGGCGATGTGGGTGGTCTCGTACTGGAAAACTGATTCTCCGGCAAACAGGCGGGCGAAAACTGCTAAATCTTTCTGGCTTTGTTCTAGTGTCACAAAGTCGGAGAACGGCCTACCGAGCATTTCTTCTGGTTCGTAACCGTAGATGTATTTAACTGCTGGGTTGACGAAGGTGTAGCGCCCGATCGCATCGACCGACCAAATCATGTCTTGAGAGGTTTCTACCAGGCTGCGGTATTTGGTTTCGCTGGCTTTGACGGCTTCTTCTGCTTGTTTGCGTTCCGTCATGTCGCGGGATACACCGACAGTCATGGCAACTTGGCCATCTTGATTGCGGATGGGTGTTTTGACTGTGCTCCACAGCCGTACTTCTCCGTCGTAGCGCGTCACCGGTTCTTCGGAAATGTGCAAAGTCTGTCCAGTTTCAAAAACGAAGGCGTCATCTTTGACATACTGGAGAGTATTGTCGGGATCGGCGAAAGGTGCGTCTACGAGGCCTTGAAGTTCCTGTTCAGTCATCCCGTAATAGTCGCGGAACGCTTGATTTGCCCAAACAATTTTGGATTTGGGGCCTTTGACTAATACCATATCGGCGATCGAATCGAGAATTTGGTGATATTTTTGCTCGCTGTCGCGGAGTTTCTGCTGCGCGGATTCGATTTGTGCTATTTGCCTCTGGGTTTGCAAGTGCAGTTCGGCTTGGTGGATGGCAACTGCTAAATGGTCTCCTACTTGTCTGGCAAATTCGATTTCGTCTTCTTGCCAATCGCGGGGATTGCCGCACTGGTGAATGCACAACAATCCCCACAAATGTTGCCCTTGCAGCAGCGGTACGACTAAGTTGGCTCGGATTTGAAATCGCTTGAGGATGTTGAGGTGACAAGGGAGCAACCGGGCTTTGTAAATGTCCGTGACTGCTTGAACGTACCCTTTTTGGTACTTTGCTGCAAATTGTTCGCCGAAGCAGTGATCGTGGACTTTTGCGCCCAAGGATGGTCTGTATTGGGGAAGTACATCTTCGGAGACTACTTCGCCTTCGTTCCATTCCGATTCGGGGAGGAAACGGTAGACGACGACTCGATCGGCATTTAGGAGTTGCCGGAGTTCGGTAGCCGTGATTTTGAATATTGTTTCTAACTCTAGGGATTCGCGAATTTTGCCAATCACTCCCATCAGCGCTTGCAGCTTTTTGAACCAGGTTTGAGACTGCGTTTCTTTTTCTAGGTGAGCTAGTTTCTCGCGCAGGTTGTTGACTTCGTGATACAGGTATTCATGAAACATAATGCTTTTTCTTTAGTTATTTTGCGGTTTGGTATCGAGGTTGACGGCATCTCAATAGCGATCTGCAAGTTGAGCCTGGTAACTCAAAAAGGCAAAGAACATATTCTCCTCCTTCTGCTAGCACTTAGCAGCTACTCACGCTGCATTTCCGTATTTTTTCGAGATTTGGAGGTCAATCGACAATCTTAGCTCCCGTATATTTACTGAAAAAAGGCATAATTTCCTACGTCATAAATTGTCAATTATTGAGAAGTATGATAACAAAACTTACACATAAACCCTGTTTTTTAACGTAAGTAAGTCAGGGAAGCTCCGAAAGTGGAAACAAGAAATTCTGTTCCATTGCGCGAGCGGGAGGAGCGTCTCTGTCTATGACTAATTTTGACATTTTTTGGGCTCGCCTTCGGTTGCAATTGTCACCTTTTTATTATTACCGCAAACTTGATCTATGGTTTCCTTGGTTTGGCGATCAAATATCCTGTTGGGTTCGCCTATATTAAAATTTGTTTAAATTTAGGCGATCGCCTTTTGTAGAGTTTTCATTATTCTCGATTAATCTGCCCTAAATTAGATTTTATACAGCCTTTGGGGTAAGCCAAAATTTTAGCTATTTTTCCTTGCATTCTCATTTTTTTATGCGAGTGATTGGATTTTTTAAACTGATTAAAATTCACCGAATCAGAGGTTAGTTTTCGGTCAAACAGTTGAGGTAGTTGCAGGCTATGATTAAATGGACTCAACTCAAGGGCTATTCCCTACCGCAACGGCTCAGCACGCGCGTTAGGGATAGCTTCCGCCCGGAGACTTTTTGCCCGATTTTTGACAAATATAAAAATTTTAGATAATACCAATATTTACGGTATCACATTTTGGGCGAAAGTAAAGGTCTTTCAAGCTGGATCAATAGAAAGGGCGATCGCGAAAATTAAAGTTTGGGCAAAGTAATGAGAAATTTCGTATAAACTCGCATTTCACTTTCTACCTTTAAAGTGCCATCGTGTTTTTGGGCAATCCGATCGCGAGTGAGAGATAAGCCAAAACCGACTGCTTCTGCTGTTGGTTTAGTAGTAAAGAAAAGAAAAGATGGCAGATTTTTGCTTTAATTTATAGAAACTTTGATGGTATTGTCGCGCAGACCAAGTTCAACTGCTTTTGCCAGTTTTTGCGTTTTTACCAAATTTTTGAGAGGGAATTTTATATTTATCAATCGGTTCATTGATGCCCCTTTTTCTGCTTGTGAAATACAGCCTAACAAGCATGAGCAATGATATTGTTTATAAAAGCGTGGTTGAAATCCGATCAGCCAACTTCCGACAGAGCGATCACACTGTCATACTCAGTATAAATTATTATATTGAAGTGGTGAGCAGGCTGCTATGATCAACCAACTTCTAAAAACTTAAGAAGCCGTTTTCAGTATCGCCCTCGCTTCCTCAATATTTTGGGCAACCAATTTGCCCGACTCGATAAAGGCTGCTCTTTCAGTATCGCTGAGTTCGAGTTCCAGTATTTGTTCGACTCCCTGATATCCCAAGCGGCAGGGTACTCCTAAAAAGATATCTTGCACGCCGTATTCGCCGTGCAAATAAACGCAGCAAGGCAAGAGTCGCGACTGATTTAATAAAATAGATTCTACCATCAAACAGACAGAAGATGCGGGTGCAAAATAAGCACTACCAGTCTTCATCAATTCGACAATTTCTGCGCCGCCGTGGCGAGTTCGCTGTACGATTCGATCGATCGCCCCAGCATCCATAAGTTGATTGATGGGAATACCGTTGACAGTAGAATAGCGGGGCAAAGGAACCATCAAATCGCCATGAGAACCAATGACAGTTGCATTAACTTCAGCATTTGAAACGCCCAATTCCATGGCAATAAAAGTTTGAAAGCGGGCGGAGTCGAGAACTCCCCCCATACCCATGACTCGGTGTTTTGGCAAATCCGCTGCTTCCCAAGCTAAATAAGTCATGATATCTAGGGGATTTGTGACTGTGATTAAGATTGCTTCGGGAGAATGCTTGATCGCCTGTTTTGCGGCTTCGGTGACAATTCGAGCATTAATTTTAATTAAATCTTCGCGATTGATACCGGGTTTGCGCGGGATGCCGGCGGCAATTACTATGATATTTGAGTTGGCTGTATCTGTATAATTGTTTGTACCGACAATTTGGCGATCGTGGCGTTCCACTCCCCTTGCTTGCATCAAATCCAAAGCAACGCCCTGCGGCCAACCCTCCACAATATCTAGCAATACTACATCTGCCAGATTTTTCTCAGCAATTCGCTGCGCTAACGTACTGCCGACTTTGCCTGCACCAATAATTGATACGCGGTTTGATGGAGAATTCATTGGATTTTAGATTTTAGATTTTAGATTTTAGCAATCAGCTTAATTGGGGAAAGGTGCGCGGTGTGCACCCTTCGCTACATTAAGAACAGTGATGTTTAGTTTTGGTGAGTTAGTTAAAATCTTCGAGTTGGTCTACCCGCAGCCAAATATTGGGGGTGGGTACTTTGCCAAATTTGACGAAGGCATAGTCGCCGCGAACATCCATCACTTCGCCCTTTGTTTCAAATATATACGAGGAAAAGCGCTGGTCGCTGGCTTTGGCTTCTAGACTGTTTTCCAATTTTTCGCGTACAGCGCGAACTATACTGCCTTTCTTGATTGCCATAACTTGCTTTGTTTAGTTTAAAAAACTATACAAATTTTAATCTAGATTTGGCTGGAAATGACTTCTTCTTTCTTCGGACATCTGGCACCATTCTCGCTTAACAGGATTTCTGACCTGTTCCACAATAGTTCAATATTCTTGTGGGCTGGGTGTCCCGCCCGCCCCTGAAAACCTTATTGACCAGGGTACAAGATATCAGTTCTTCCTTCTTCCTGACATCCGTTACATCCGTTACATCCCGTACATTGCTCGTTGCCGAACTTCCTTCTTCCTTCTTCCTGACATCCGTTACATCTGTTACATCCCGTACATTGCTCGTTGCCGAACTTCCTTCTTCCTTCTGCTTATTGCTGACACGCGGGGCAAAAATGAGTCGATCGCCCTGCTAATTTTATACGTTCGATAGTTGCGGAGCAAGTGCGACAGGGTTGACCAGCGCGATTATACACCCAAGCGACGCCGCCGTAGTTGCCGTTGACACCTTGGACGTTAAGAAAATTGCTAAAAGTGGTGCCGCCGGATTCGATCGCCTTCTGTAAAACTTGAATAATAGCTGTATGGATGCGCCCAATTTGCTCTGCGGTCAAATCCGCGCACAGAGTTGTGGGCATCACCCCCGACAAAAACAAAGTTTCGTCTGCGTAAATATTGCCCAAACCAGCTATGAGTGCCTGGTCTAGCAAAGCTGTTTTAATGGGTCGCGCCCGCCGTTGCAGCTTGCGGGTCAAATATTCTGTTGTAAACTCGTCTGAAAACGGTTCGGGGCCTAAGAGTTTCAGACCGATGACAGTGCTGGAAACCTCGGTTTCTGCCGGCACGTACCACATTTGCCCGAATGTGCGCTGGTCTACAAACCGCAATTCTTGGTTTCCTTCAAAAAACAGCCGCACTCGCGCGTGTTTTTGCACGGGTTCGGATCGGTTCACCCACAGCAGTTGTCCGGTCATCCGCAGGTGAACCCCCAACCAGCCGGCTTTTGAAGGAAGGAGGAAGGAAGAAGGAAGAGGGGAAGAGGTTGGAGTTTGATCCCTAAATTCTTCCCCTTTCCCTTTCTCTCTTTCTCCTTCTGGGAATTGAGATAGTTCTGCCAGTAGATATTTGCCGCGTCTGTACCAGCGGGCGATCGACTTTCCTTTGAGTTTTGTCAAAAAATCGGTAGCAGAGATGGAGCGGGCGATCGTGCTGTTTAACAAAACATCCCCGCCCAACATTTCTCGATCGAGGGTTGCTTGATTCAAACCCCGGCAAATAGTTTCAACTTCTGGCAGTTCTGGCACAATTAGCGTTGTTCTGTTCCTTGATTTGGCGAACCTTCGACGCTGCCGGTCACTTCGGCGCCCGGTTTGCTGTCCGTGGAAGTTTTCGGCTGCTGGGGGGCTCCTCCGCTGCCGGTTTTGCGGGTTTTCTCGTCCAGCGTGGTTTGTTTGCCGCCGGATGCTACTGGAGTCCCTGTTTTCGCTTTTGCTTTGGGGGCGGATACTTCCACTAATTCGCTTTGAGCGAAGTTGTTGGTGTTGACGCCTGCATAATTTACGCTGTTAAAGCGAACGATAACTGGGTATTTAATGCCGCTTTGGTCTACCGTAGCAACGGTGCCCACTTCTTGATACCAGAAGGATTCTTTGCGGAGAATCCGAACTGTAGAACCGCGTTGAACCATGAGCTTTTTTTCCTTTGCGATGAATAAACGGATCAAGCCATTTTTTTTACTCTAGTCGATCGCGCGACGCATTTGAAGTCTGTAACGGAATTATTGTTTTGGGCGCTGTTGTTTGGTCGCAGGTTTGTAAAGAAAAGTAAATATTTTTGCGGGCGATCGCTGGAGGTGAAAAATAAATAAACAGATATTATCCGTTAAATGCAAGCAGGGCGATCGGATCTATAAAAAACTTTACAAATAGGAGAGCGGGCCGGAGCGCCTACATAGTGCATTAATAGGATTTAGGCAGAGCCGTGGCAATCCCCCTGCAGGCCGCGTAGCCCGAAGCGATCTTGGAATTGCCACGGCTCTGCACGAGAAGGTTGCGTAAATCCTCATTCAGTCAAGTTATCCACCATCTAGTGTGTTAATGTTTGAATCCTCCATCTAATCATCTAGCGATTGATAGCACCAACTTGGACGGCGCAGGAGACTGCTTTTAGCTTAACTTGTGAGTAATGCCTCCTTGAGCGACAATTGACTTCACAATTGACCTCTGACAGCCCATCGCATCAATGGTGACAATGCTTCCGTTTAACTCTAATACTTTGAGTAAAGCCGGACTAGCTGTGATTTTATTGGATTTTTTATCAACTTTAACTTGTCCTAAAACTAATTTTTGACTGGTCGCCCAAGCACTGACCATATGAATCGCTTTTTTGTCTCCTCCCCGATCGTAAGAATGGCGAAGAGTTTTGCCATCAATTGCGATTACTTCTCCTGGATTGAAGCAGCTAATAGATTGAATCCCACTCAAAAAACTTTTTTGAAATTGCTCCGGTTTGAGGCGAGAAAATACTCGCGCAATTGTGTCATGGCTCGGTATACCATTCGGCAATTCTCAAATTTTCTTTAACCATTCGTGTTTAGCTCACCCGTAAGTTTCGATATCCACCCATGTATCAGCACCGCAAATGACTGCACAAATTGATATCGTGATAATCTCAATTAATTAATTGATGATGTTTCGTCCGCTCAATTCTTGGGTCTTCTAAGTCGGCAAAATGGTCGGCAATGGTGATTTTAGGTTTGAGTTTCATAATGATAAACTCTCATTAAATGTTTTTTAGGTACTTAAGAATTCTTCTCCTATATACCATATTCTGTTAACATGAAATTTAGATGCGTTCGCCCTGGGAGAACGAGAAGAGAAGATTAATTTTAGATAAAGTTCAGTTTTATTAATTATTTTGATCGTTGATTTTTTTATTAATTGGTACTGTATATTTGTTGGCTCAAATACAGCATATGGCCATTGGTGACAAGTTAAGGCTCAAAGCCAGTTGTCAAGGGGATTTTCGGAGGTAGCTCAAAGAAAAAAGGTTCTCC
>NZ_JAUBQW010000118.1:0-20716 GCF_036701485.1 Microcoleus sp. Pol11C3
AAGTTACATCAGCAAATATTTGGAATTGGTTTACTCACTGCTGTTATTGTACCTCACCTTTGTAAGAAATGCTATATTTTGGCTTTAATAGCGGGCATCATTAAAAATATGTGCTCCCGCTCTCCGAATTTATTGAGATTTACTGAGAGAGAATTACGTAAGCAAAAACCGGGCTTTCTACAAAACCCGGTTTCAACAATTGAACTTAATTTGACTCTAATTTTGAGCATTTTCAGAACTAGGTGGCAGCGTCACAAAATTACCAAAAGCTCCAACAGTTTGATAGCTTTTTTTGCCTAATTCAGTTGTATAAATGCTGACAACGCCTAAATTCTGACGCTGCGTTGTATTGTCGAGCAAGCTTTCGATCGTGCCCCGCTGCGAAGTCAGCAAATTCTTGCAACTGCCGAGCAAAGTATCTGTAATACCGCTCAAAGCTTTCGGCACGCGAGAATCTTTGCACACAGTGCTTTCCAACTCGGTTTGGAGTACGCCGGAAGCATAAGTTAGGTATTTGTCTCTCCCAGGATTTGTAAATGCCATGCCGGCGGCTAGAAGAGTCAGGGCGATCGCAACTTTTCCGACATTGCCGAAAAAATTAGAAGTTGGTTTGTTAGTATTCATCGCTTTATCAATAATCATTTTTTTTAGCCCCGTTGATTTATAAGCTTCTCTTGATTTAAACTACACCTCCTTAGAAACAGATTTCCGAAAGGAGGGGACAGTTTTTAGATTGGAGGCCAGTTGCGAGTAAGTCTCTCACTGGTTTACCTTCTTTTTACGTTTCCCCCTCCCTCAAATCCGGTAAATTTTCAACAAAACATTTAGCTGGTTCCCAGGCACAGCCTGGGGATGAGGAATTTAAACTTAGTTTCGCTGTGATTTTTGCCGATCGATCTCCCGCTGCAACTCTTCAATCTGACGGCGCAAAGCCTCCGTCTCGCTGTTAGGCGTTTGGGACTTGACATCAACCGCACCCTCAGCAACAGCCCGCTTGTAGTTCCCCAGCTTAATTTGGCGGTATTCCTCGGAACTTGCCCAGTCTCGCAAATACCGCAGGCGTTCCACCGGGAAAGGGTGACTCAGCATCACGCCCTGGCCGCCGTTGTAAAGTAAAAATTTATACACTTGGTTGAGATTGTCTCGATCGAGCTCTTGATAGTTGTCAGACTGGCGGATAAATTCTTGCAAACTGCATTGGTCAGCATATTTACTGCTAACTCCCGCAAGTTTCATCATCGTCTTCATCACACTGTTTAAGTCATCCGTTACCAACAAAGCCGCCCGGTCTGCCGACAATTCAGCCTTGCGCCGCCACTCATAAAAAGCGAAAATTAAACCGCTGCCGACAATATTTCCCAGCCCGAAAGTCATCTCGCCAATTGTCGATGCGACGTTCATCGCCCACATCGCCATTTGATTTAAAATTGGATGACCACATTTAATGTGTCCCAACTCGTGAGCCAGCACAGTCTTAATTTCAGCCTCGTCCAACAAGTCTAAAAGACCAGTGTTTAATACTATGTATGGCTGGTTTTTTCCTAGGGCATAGCTGTTAACTGAGGGATTCTGAGAAACAAACAAACCCGGTTCTGGAAAAACATCTAAATCCTGCACGCATTCCCGAAAAATATGATAGATGCTGGCATATTGGCGCGGCCCGACTTGAATGCTATTTCCCATTAGGTAAACGAATTGCGGTCGTTCGTAGACAAATTCTACAAATTTGCTGGCAATTAAGTCAAATCCAGGCACGCTTCGCAGCGCTTCCTCAGCTTGGCGATCGAGGGGATGCTGAAATGCTTCACTAGAAATTCCCGTATAAGTAGGCATAGTTGTTGCAAAAGTTACATTCAAGATATCAGGATTGCCGATCGCTGCTGGTGCTAGCTGGCGCCTGACTTATCAATATTATCGCGACAAATATTGAACTGTTGTGGAACAGGGCAGAAAGCCTGTTCAAATTAGCGTTAAAATTGTGATTCTGGTACAGGCGCGATCGACAAACATCTTTCACAGTGCCTGTGTATCGCCTCACCCAAAAATAGGAACGTGCAAAAATGGCTATCCTGCGACTCGAAAACGGTACAACCTACACACAACAAAGCGACATTACCCGAGAACTCGCTTCCTTAAACATTAAACTCAACCGCTGGCCCGTGGGTGACAGCGCTGAAATTCAAAATTTGTTAGCTAAAGATGCTCTTGACGACAATCAAAAAGAGCAAGTGCTGGAAGCCCTCGACGGCTACTTTCAACAACTCAAGGAAACGGCAGGCTATCAATCCCGCGACTTACTCGTACTGCACCCAGACATTCCCAACCTCGACACCATGCTGTCCAAATTCAACAAGTGCCACATCCACGCCGATGATGAAGTCCGCTATATCGTAGCAGGCGAGGGCATTTTCGGCTTCGTGCGGCCCGACGGTAGCCAAGTCGAACTCACAGTGCAGCCGGAAGAATTTATCAACGTGCCGGCGAATACAGAACACTGGTTTTATTTGACAGCAGCCCGGAAAATTAAAGCGGTGCGCTATTTTACCACCCAAGAAGGCTGGACGCCGGAGTATACCGATACCGAAATTCGATCGCGTTTAGCTGCTGTTTGAACAGTTGACAGTTGACGGTTGACGGCAATCTTCAAATCGTCTAAAAATCCTCAAACTCAGCCTCAAATTTTGTGGTTTGAAGATTGCAAGATGCTCAAAGCAACCGCCTCCGCCACCTTAATCCCATCAATCCCCGCGGACAGGATTCCACCCGCATATCCTGCACCTTCCCCAGCAGGATAAAGACCTTCTGTATTCAAACTCTGATAATCTTCCTTGCGTTTAATCCGAATTGGTGAAGAAGTGCGCGTTTCCACCCCAGTCAAAACCGCATCATCCATCGCAAATCCTTTAATCTGTTTGTCAAAAGCCGGAAGTGCTTCGCGGATGGCTGCGATCGCATAATCTGGCAAACTTTCGCTCAAATCAGTCATCACAACACCCGGCGTATAAGACGGCTGCACAGCGCCTAGCGCCGTGGAAGGGCGATTCGCCAAAAAATCCCCCACAAGCTGCCCAGGGGCGTTGTAAGTGCCACCACCTAACTCAAATGCCCGTTCTTCTAGGCGACGCTGAAACTCAATTCCTGCTAAAGGATGACCCGGATAATCCTCCGGCGTGATACCCACCACAATCCCGCTGTTAGCATTGCGTTCATTCCGAGAATATTGACTCATCCCATTAGTAACAAGTCGCCCCGGTTCTGACGCAGCCGCCACTACCAAACCACCGGGACACATACAGAAACTATATACTGAACGACCGTTTTGGCAATGGTGAACCAGTTTGTAATCGGCGGCACCCAAAAGCTTATGGCCCGCCCGATCGCCAAAACGACAGCGATCGATCGTAGTCTGCGGATGTTCCACTCGAAAACCAATAGAAAATGGTTTAGCCTCGATGTAAACCCCGCGCGAAAACAACATTTCAAAAGTATCGCGGGCGCTGTGTCCCACCGCCAGGACAATATAATTACTAGCAATATATTCTCCACTGGCGATGGTAAGCCCCTGCACTTTTCCATCTTCGATGTGAATATCTTTCACACGAGTTTGAAAGCGAATTTCTCCGCCTAATGATTCTATTTGGGCGCGAATACTTTGGACAATTCCCACCAGTTTGAACGTGCCAATATGCGGCTTATTAACATATAAAATTTCCGGTGAAGCTCCCGCATTCACAAGTTCCGTCAGCACCTTCCGCCCATAATGTTGAGGATCTTTAACTTGGCTGTAGAGTTTGCCATCGGAAAAAGTACCCGCACCACCTTCCCCAAACTGGGCATTAGATTCTGGGTTGAATTCTGCTTTTTTCTTCCAAAATCCAAAGGTATCAACCGTGCGATCGCGCACTGCTTTACCGCGTTCTAAAAGGATGGGGCGAAACCCCATTTGTGCCAGCATCAGACCTGCAAACATACCGCAGGGCCCTGTACCAATCACAATGGGGCGAATCGTCAAATTGCTGGGGGCTTTGGCTACCAAGCGATAACTCGTATCTGGCGTCACCATCACATGAGGATCTTTTTTGAAGCGTTGGAGAAGTTGCTTTTCCTGTGTCGTCTCTACATCCACAATATAGACAAGGAGGATTTCTGCTTTTTTACGAGCATCGTAGCTGCGCTTGAAGATGGAATAGCCGAGCAATTCTTCGGGGGGAATTTGCAGCTTTTTGAGAATGGCGCTGGCGATCGCATCTTGAGGATGATCTAGGGGGAGTTTTATTTCGGTTATTCGTAACATATAGTGGAAGGAAGAAGGAAGAAGGAAGAAGGAAGAAGGAAGAATAAAAATCCCGAACAGAAGTATTATAACTATTTAACCGGGCATCCTATGGGCGATCGTCATCGGTCATCGATTTTTGATTTTAGATTGAAGAAACGTTATAATAAGCAAAAAATTAAGTTTTGTAAAGACCCTTGACTGCAACATTTACACCCAAAAACAGCCGCACCTGGCACGCTCTCAACCCCCTGTGGCAAGGAGCCGAAGACGCAGTACAGAAGGGTTTGCCCCACACCAAGCTCGCACCGGCGTGGCAAATACTGCTCCTGGGCGACGGTTCTCCCACCCGTCACCTGCAACTGCTGACAGGGGAACCCACAGAAGTAGATGTGATCGATATGTCTTTAGTTGGTGAAGACGCAGACGGCGCGCCCCAGCAAATTGTCGCGGTTCCGGGGCCGCGCCTGCGCCGCCAAGTGTGGCTGCGAACAGCTTCGGGACAGCGCTTGGCCTATGCGACTTCTTGGTGGGAAGCGAGTCATGTAGACGAATATTTACAAAATAAATCTTTGCCAATTTGGGCTAGTTTAGCGAGGCTGCGGACAGAATTGTATCGCGATGTGCAGGGCATTTATTGCGGTGATTCCGTGGCCTTGGAGTCAGCTTTTGAACAGTCGGGGCCTTTTTGGGGGCGACACTATTTGTTTTGGCATCACGGGAAGCCATTGACTCTGATTTATGAGGTTTTTTCTCCTTATTTAACTAAGTATTTGGGGTCGATGCAATTGGATGTTGATTGAGATGCTATCGACCGATCGAGGGTTTTGGCATCTGAGGCAGTTTACTAATTGTGACACGCTTGCCTTAGTCTTTTTTGATAAACCGCGAAGACGCCAAGAACACAAAGAAGAAGAGGAAGATCGAGCCCGAGGGCATACAGCCGGATTTGGTATGAGCTTCCCCGACTTCTTGAAGATGTCGGATTGAAGATGTCGGAGAGCTGGATTTTCTACCTATTCATAGTTGTGCGACGAAATTTCACTCGCAAACCGTCGCGGGGACGAGGCATCGGTATTGCGATCAAATTCAAATCTTGATCCGGTAACAGATCCCACTCGTACTCCGGAACCATCTTTGCTGCAAACAACTTCATCTCTAATCGGGCAAATTCTTTGCCCAAACATTCTCGCAAACCGCCTCCAAAGGGCACGTAACTGAAAGGTTTAGCCGATCGGTCCAAGCTAAATCGATCGGGGTCGAATCGCTCGGGTTCAGGATAAAGTTGACTATCCTGATGGGTTTGAGTAATCCCTGAAATCACGCTCCAACCCTTGGGAATTTCATAGCCGCCGAACTCACAAGCATTAATTACTGTCCGAAAAACACCTCCCGCCGGTGGAACTAAACGCAGCACTTCTCGCAGCACCTGTTCTAAATAAGTCATTTGTTTGAGCTGTTCCAATGTTAGGGGTTCAGTTGCGGGGAACTGCTGCTGTTCGGCCCGCACTTTTGCCATCACATCGGGATGTTGAGCTAGGAGAAGGCAAAAAGAGGCGATCGCCGAAGTTAAAGTTTCGTGTCCCGCAAACAGCAGCAACAGCACTTGATCTTTTAACTCATCCAAACTCAAACTATTTCCCTCCTCATCGCGAGCCGAAATCAGCAAACTCAAAGCATCATTGCCACTAGGGGTTCCAAGCTTGCGATCGCGAATAATCTTTTCAAGTTCTGCCAACAGCAGCTTTCTGCCCTTTTTAGCTTTGCCAAACTTAGTCCAAGGTACATCTAAAGGAATAGAAAATAAACCATCAGAGAAGGTTTCAAAATAATGTCCTAGCGCCGTTTCCGAACCATTATCAATCCCTACCAACAACTTAGCCGCAACATCAAAAGTATAATTTCTCAGTTCGGGATACCAAGTCATGGTTTCCATTTTTGCCCATTTTTCCAAATAGCGCTGAGTGATATTTTCCATCGCGCCGATGTAGCCAAGCAAAGCTCGCGGCTGAAACGCTTGGTACATCAACTTGCGGCGATTTATGTGGTTAGCACCCGTTTGCACCGACAAGGAAAGCGGGCCTAAAAGCGCTTGCGTACTCGCAGGAAAACTCGCAACAAAATATTGGTTGTCATTGCTTAAAACAAACAAACTAGCCTCTTGGCCACGCATAAACACGGTAGGCTGTCCGAAAAGGCTGGTTTTGAAAATGGGCCCGTACTGCTGGTGGCGTTTTTTGGCAAATTGGGAATCTTGCAAAAAGTTGAGGGTATCGCCAATTAGGGGTAAACCGAAACTGCCGGGAGGTAATGCCATTTTAGATTTTAGATTTTAGATTTTTAATATCATATCAATTTTAGTTGGAGGGTGGGCAATACGCACCCGACAAATTTCTTCTGGTAAAATAAGTTTTCTCTATTTGTAACCTGTCGGCTGCGTCAATCTTAAGGTTATTACAAAAAAATCTGGTTTGTCCAACTGATGCACCTTAGTATTTTGGTCGAACCACCAATTTAATTTTCTGTGGTTTTAATCGGAATCTCGATTATAAATTCAGTGCCTTTCCCCACCACCGAGAAACACTTAATTTCACCTTTATGTTTTTCGACAATAATTGAATGGGAAATCGCTAAACCCATCCCCGTCCCCGAACCTATCGGTTTTGTAGTATAGAACGGGTCAAATATCCGCTGCTTGACTTGATCGGTCATCCCTGCCCCGTTATCAGCAATTCTAATCACAGCGAGAGTACCTTCTACCTCTGTACGAATGCGGATAATTCCCGGATTATCGAGCGGTTGTTGTAAAACGTCAATAGCGTTAGCAATAATATTCATTAACACCTGATTCAAGAGTCCGGCGTAGCACTCAACCAGTGGCAATTGTCCGTATTCTTTAAGGAGTTGAATTGCGGGGCGATCTGGCTGAACTTTCAGACGGTGTTCTAAAATCATCAATGTGCTGTCGATGCCTTCGTGAATGTTAACCTTTTTCATGTCCGATTCATCGAGGCGAGAGAAATTCCGCAAACTCCGCACGATATCCCGGATGCGAGTGGCTCCCACCTGCATAGAAGACAGCATTTTCGGCAAGTCGTCTAGCACAAAATCTAGCTCTAATACCTCTATTTCCTCCTGAAGAGCAGTAGAAGGTTCCGGGTATTCATCTCGATACATTTGCAGCAGTTTCATCAGGCTTGTGGTGTATTCTTCGGTGTAAGTAAGATTGCCGAAAATAAAGCTAACGGGGTTATTGATTTCGTGGGCGATTCCTGCTACCATTTGACCGAGACTGGACATTTTTTCTGCCTGCACGAGTTGGGTTTGAGCTTGCTGAAGTTCGCACAGAGTTACTTCTAGTTGGGCAGTTTGTTCTTGCGCTATCCGGGCTGAATCGACGCTTTGAGTGTAAAGTTCCGCTTGATTAATGGCGATCGCCAATTGGTCGCTTACTGCCTCTAACAGTTCCACTTCTTCATCGCTCCAACACCGCACGCTGCTAGAAGCACCACAGCAAATTAGCCCGATTTTACCAACAGATGTCTGAAGGGGAATGTTCAGCAGAGAAGTGAATCCTACATACATGAAAAATTCCCGCTCTACTGGATCGGTAACAGTCTCACAATCATCCACCCGAATTATTTCCAAATTGGCAATCCGTTCGGCGTAATTACCAGTCGCATCAGCAGGAACTAAACCCAACAACGAAGGCAAATCAGCATTTTTTGCCTCGTATTGCACCGCCCAAACTGGCGGCGAGGCGTCCGGCCAATACCACATAAACAGACAGCGATCGAGTTGCAGCAAGTCGCGAATTTGCTGCACCGTTGTTGCTAAAATAGTATCTAAATCCAGAGATTCGCGGATATTGCTAGCTAGTTGATTCAGCAGCGCTTCCTGCTCGGCTAATTTGCGGAATCTCGCTTCCGACTTTTGCAACTGTCTTTGAGATTCTTTTTGTTTTGTAACGTCCAAACCCAAACCTATTAAGCCGATCGCCTTACCAGAATCATCTTTTACCTTAGTTTTAATGGTCTCCAAATAATGTTCTTTACCATCAGCAAGCTGCATCACTTCTTCAGTATAACAGGGAATATTTTGGCTCCATGCTTTCATGTCAGATGCCATAGAGTTAACAGATGCTTCTAATCCCCAAACTTCGGAATAGTGAGATGCTGCTAAAAATCTTGATTCGGGAATAGCCACATCTTCGCAGAAAGTTTTGTTAGCTAATAACATCCGCCCGCTAGCATTTGTCATCCACACCCAGATCGGAGCGTTGTCAATAATTCCCCTCAAAGTTTGCTTTTGTGTGGCGAGAGCAACTTCTGTTTGTTTGCGCTTAATTCCCAGGGCGATCGCATCGGCACTTAACGCTAAAGCAACCAGTGTTGATTCGTTCAACTCCTGGCGAGCAAACATTGCGATTACTCCCAGCAACTGATTGTCAACAATTAGCGGATATCCAGCAAAAGCCACAATTCCTTCTCGTTTCGCCCATTCTTTGTCGCTGACTCGGGGAGCTTCTTGCACAGAATTAGTGATGTGAGGTTTTCGCTCTCGGGCAATTAAACCAATCTTGAACTCGCCGACAGCAATGCGGCTGTGAGCGCCGTCAATGTGAGTATACATCCCCCCACTTGCTTGCAGCTCCAATACATTTCCCTCTTCATTCAGCGTCCAAATCCGAGCAAACGCAGCATCCAAATGGCGCACAATTGCATCGGTGCAATATTGCAAAGTTGCACGCAAAGTTTGGTTTTGAGTTAGAGCAATTCCCACATCTGCTGTGAATAAAGAAAGTTTTAATTGTTCTGCTAAAGCTTGTTCTGCTATTTTGCGATCTGTAATGTCCGTAGCAGCACCGAGACGCTGCTGAATTTTCCCCTCCTCTGTTCTGCTAAATACAATATCCCGGCTGACTAACCAGTGCCAACAATTCTGTCGATCGCGCACCCGATATTCGTACTCAACAGCCTCGCCGTCGGGAGCATTTTCTAATTGCTGCAAATAGTCGGGAAATTTAGCTAAATCATCAGGGTGGATAATGGTAGGTAACAGACTGCTGCCCATTTGTTGAACTTCTTCGACGGTATAGCCGAGGATGTCAGTGATTTCGCGGTTGCTGTAGACATTTCGCTGCTCGGTTTCGTCGTAAACATAGAGAAGATTCGGGCTGGTATTGGCAATTCGCTCAACAAAACGCTGACTCTCTTGCAGCGCTGCTTCTGCTTGTTTGTAAGCGGTAATGTCGCGGCCGACACCATAGATCAATTCTTCCTCGTAGAAACGGGTAGCAGTCCAGGCTACCCACTTGTAAGATCCGTTTCGACAGCGCCAGCGGTTTTGAAACCCAACGGTATTATTCCCCGCAGCGATACTTTCAGCTTCTTTTAAAGTAGTTTCGCGATCGTCTGGATGCACGAATTCAATGAAGAGTTTGCCAACCATTTCTCCTGGGGAATAGCCGAGTATTTTTTCTCCTGCTGGGTTGATGCGTTTTACATAACCGTCAAAACCAAGGACGCACAGCATATCTAGCGAGAGGCTAAAAAAGCGATCGCACCCGTCGGGATTGCTGGATGGGCGATCGTTTTCCGCTAGGGCCCAAGAGGTGTTTGAGCGCCCCGATACGGCCAAAAAGACAATATTTGCTATTGCCAAAAATCCCAGGGCGAGTTGACTATAGTACAAATTATCACGGCTGCCAGCTACGAGCCACCCGTTTAAGACCAGCAGTACAATTATCCCAATTGAGAATAAACTGCCAGGGGCGATCGTCCCTAGGCTAATTTTTTTTTCATACTGCTTGCTGCCTTCTGCCTTTTCTATTCTGGCGACGGCTGCGGTAAATTTTATCAACAAAAGTTGCAGTAAGTTCGATAATTTAGTGCTTTTCGATTCTTCGATACGAACAGAAGATTTCATTTTTTACTCTTGATTCCGTTTTACTTGTGGTGAGTCAAAATATCAATAAAAATATTTAAATATTATAAGATTTTCCGAGCTGGCAAAATCTAGCATTTTAAAATTTGCGTAAATCTACGCAACCCGGCTAGATAATTAAGTGTATTTACGGAATTAGCGAGCAATCTTTTCTTAGCTGGGATGTGCATTTTTTACTTTTTCCGACTCATTGAGAGAGTTTATCTATAATACTAGGCTACATATTGCTGTTAGTCATTGGACATTTGGCCTAATCTAGCTAATTGGACGCAGAAATTGGGACTCTTGGACGAATAACCTAATTATGTAGGGTTCGCCTGAAGCCGCTTACCGCGTTATAGTAGCGTGTTATACCACTTTTTGGCTCCTGGAATGACCGGGTTTGATATAGGAAAATACTGCGTGGAGCGCCCTGGTCGTGGGTTGAAAAACCCGCAATATTAGTCAAGTTCAAGCAGGTTCAATTTGACTATAAATTATGAAGTTAAAATAAAGATAAACTGCTGATATCATTTCCGGTTACACCGGAATGATGTTGACTGTTAACGGTTGACTGTTCACTGTTCACTGTCAACCGTCAACAGTGAACTCAGTTTAAAACACTAAAGCTCAAACGTGTTTCGATTCATCCGCAGGCGATGGAGCCCAAGCAGCTTGGCGACCTAGTTGCTGTTGCCGAATTCGCTCCAAATTCCCCGCAGGAATAGCAGCTATAAGTTGCCTCGTATAAGCTTGCTGCGGTTGGCGGTAAATGCGCTCAGCAGTGCCAATTTCCTCGATTTTGCCTTTGTTCATGACGATCGCGCGATCGCTCATAAACTTGACCACGCTCAAATCGTGAGAAATAAAAATATAAGTCAGTCCGAACTCTGTTTGCAACTCCTTCAGCAAATTTAAAACTTGCGCCTGCACCGACACATCTAATGCCGAAACAGACTCATCGCAAATAATAAACTTAGGATTCAAGGCCAAAGCTCTAGCAATACAAATTCGCTGCCGCTGCCCACCGGAAAACTCGTGAGGGTAGCGCCGCATAAAATCGGGATTTAAACCCACTCTCTCCAACAAATAAGCCGCGCGATCGCGCTGTTCTTTCTGGTTCTTACCAAAACGGTGAATCACCATCGGTTCCATCACCGCATCCCCAACATTTAGGCGCGGATCGAGAGAACTAAAAGGGTCTTGAAAAATAATTTGCAGATCGCGCCGCAGCCAGCGTAATTTGCGATCGTACTCTTTTTGCATCCGATAATTAGCCATCCACTGCGATCCCGAACTACTTTTCGCAGGAGGCGTAATTTCTTGACCTTCAAAAAACACTTTACCGCTGGCGATCGGAATTAATTGCAGCAAAGCTCTTGCCAAAGTTGATTTGCCGCAGCCAGACTCGCCCACCAAACCCAAAGTCTCGCCCGGGTAAACCTCAAAAGAAATATCGTTTACCGCCATAAACAAGCGTTGAGTTTCCCCAAACATTCCCTTCACAGGAAAACCGACTCGCAAGTTATTAACAGCCAGCAAAGGCTCGGAAATATTCGGCAGCCGAGGCTGTTTTCCTGTTGCAAAAGCGGAAAGTCCGCCGCTGCTGTCGCCGTCTAAATCGACATTTTTCTCGATAATTACTAATTCGCCGCTGGCATTTGTGGTGACATCCATAAAATCGGAAACCGTCGGCAAACGGCGCATTTGCCGATCAAGAGTTGGGCGACAAGCTAATAAACCTTTTGTGTAAGGATGTTGGGGATTGCTGAAAATTTGTTCGATCGCACCGCACTCAACAATCTTGCCTCGGTACATCACCGCCACCGTATCGCCAATTTCCGCAATGACGCCCAAATCGTGGGTAATAAAAATCATTGCCATGCCTCTAGAGTCCCGCAACTCCCGCAGCAAAGCTAAGATTGTTGCCTGCACGGTTACGTCCAAAGCCGTGGTAGGTTCATCAGCAATTAATAAAGTTGGATTGCAAGAAATGGCCATTGCAATCATCACGCGCTGGATTTGACCGCCTGAGAGTTCGTGGGGGTAGCGATCGAGCATAGCTTGTTTTTGGCCGTTGACGAGCTGCATCAAATCGCGATCGTCCTCCATCACCGCTTGATTCCCCGCAGCAGCCCGCGAGTGCTCTTGCCGCAAAGCCAAACACCGCTGCCTGAGCTCATCGTCGCCCGGTAGCAGCTTCACCTCTTGTAGCAGAGAAGCAGCTTGGCGCCGCGCTTCTGTCGGCGACACCTTTTGGTGCAAACAAATGGCTTCTGTGAGTTGAAATCCGATCGTATAAACAGGATTGAGCGAACTCATCGGCTCTTGAAAAATCGTCGCAATCTGGCTGCCGCGGTATGTTTGTTTTTCCCTGTCCCGCATTTCCAGCAGATTCACAGGCCCATTGCTAGCGCCGTCTTTTGTCGGAGAAAACCAAATTTCGCCCTCGATTTTTGTTGACGAACTCGAAAGTAAATCCATCACGGCCAGGGATGTTACTGATTTTCCAGACCCCGACTCTCCCACGATGCCCAGAGTTTGGCCTCGCTTGACCTCAAACGAAATGCCGTCAACCGCTTTGACGGTTGCAGACGCATCGCCTGCGTCCGCAGATTGAAATTCAACCCGCAGGTTGCGAACTTCTAGGACGGTTTCACTCATGGAGGTCTATGGCAAAAGTTAAAGGGAGATTAAGTGGATTGTAGCAGGGCCTGTTGAAGGCAGAAGGCAGGGGGAAAGTTTTAAGTTGTAAGTTTTGAATTTTAAAGTTTAAATTCTTTAACTTAAAACTCAGAACTACTAGAGTGCCTTCTGCCTGCAATTTTCCTCAAAAACCGATGACTTGAGTGTCAGCAGGCAGTGCAGTGGCCTCTGAGACCTTTTTAAACACAGTTGCCTGCTCGTTTAAGGAATTAGGTCTGGCCTGTCCGGGATTGGTGCCTTGCAACTGAAGCCGCATTTGACCTTCGGGAGTCAACTCAAAAACAGTCTGAACAGTTTCTGTGCTGCTGAGGCCGACATCAATGTGCATCGGTTTTTCACCGAGATTAACTTTGTACCTCATTTCTTTGGCGCGGGCGGCTCCGTCGGGGCCTTTAGCCATGAGAAACAATTTGCCTTCTGGGGCAAAGACGAAGGTGAAAGACTGACCGGAGGGGACTGTGCCTTGCCATTGGCCTAGGAGTTGCTGGTCGAGGTTGCTAGCGGCCGGGGCTGCTGTTTCTTGGGCAATTGTTGGTGTTGCTGCGGAGGCTGGGCCCAGTGAGCCGTTGAAGCTAATGAGAATGCCCAAGCAAAGGCTACCTGCGATCGCTTTGCCAATCATTTTTGAATTAGACATGAGACCGATCTAAAAATTGGTTATTTGTTTTGTACACTGTAGCGGTAAAACCGTACTTTGTTTAGTTTAAATTTCTTTTAGGGATAGATATAGGTTGAGGTTCAAACCTGCAACGCAGTTGTCATAGCCGGACTAAAGCTTTTCCTGAGCTTGTTGAAGAGTCACGGGGCTTTCAGTTTTTTTATTGTAAAATCCAATACAAATCCGGCTTAAGCTGCACAGTTCGCTGTTCTGAGTAGATTGTTCTTAACTCAAAACAGCTAATTGACTATTGCGTTCGATCGCACAGATAATTTGGCAAATCGATCGCATTAATAGTTTTTCATTAATTGCTTTCAGTATCGGGTTTGACTTGTTCTGTAGGAGATTCCGGCGCAGGTTCCTGTGGATTTCGCGATCGTTTCATGCGCTCCAATGCCTCTGCGTAAGACCAAGACACGTTCACAATAAAAGCTTTCGCCATGGCGGAAAAAGTTTGTGCATCCTCGGTTTCAGGCACTTCAGCTTTTTGGTTGCCGTCGTTCATCATGTTTTTGTTTTCTCCCGGGCAGGTTTTTATAGCGATTTTTTGCAGTGTGCGATCGATACCCACAAACTAGGATTTTTCTTGCACCCGCACCCTGCTTATCTTTGAGGATATGACCTTGCTCAGCACAAATAATATCATAAATACACTGATTCGATGACCCCATCAGAAAGAAACCTTAACTTCGCTGGTCACGCGCAGCACAGACTCCTGCTGGAAAGTCCGCTTGTAAGTTTCGATAATTTCATTAATAGCTTGATTTTTTTCCCGGCTACTTTCATAAATCAAAATAACTATCTTAGAGTTTTCTCTAATCAACATTCCCGAGCTGTTGAGAAACTGCCCCGACCCGTCTAATACTGTTAGCCCTTCGCGAAAACGAGGGGTAATAACTGCCTTGACAAACTCCTGCCATTCTGATTCAGAAACTGTCTCGCCTCCCGGTTTCGTTAAGCCAAAATACAGTTCATCTTTGAGAAGATTTGTTTGCTTGGCATTAGTAGTATCCGAAGTTTTGGGAGGTTGAGCGCGGGCAATTGTTGCCGGACAAACAGGCAGGATGAACAACAGGCCTGTCAAGCAAATAGTGTTAAGATGTTTATTCATATTATAATTTTCACAATTAAGTTCTTTAGGGTTCGTGAGATCGACAAATCTTTAAATCTCAACTATGAGACTATCGACACTCATGCACCGCCCAACAATTGAATAATACCAATGCTACCGGAAACAATATAATTTAACATAAAACACTTCCAACTCAAAAACCCAGTTTCACATAAGAAACCGGGTTTTTGAGCGTCACTCTTAGTTGATTTATGCTCGCCTACTTGATTGCGTCTGCCGTATGAAGTAACTTAACCTATTTAAACGTCAAAGTGTTCAGGTGTTGAGAAACCCGCAAGGGCGAACACTCTTGGCGCTGCCCCTACAGCAATCAGGTTTCTCAGTGTTAGATTTTTTTAGGTGGAGCTAGTTATCCTTTAATTCGCGGACACTTCTCTTAGCAGTGTCTTGGTACATCTCCCCGAATTCTTTCACGGCTGCTCCTGCCTCTTGTCCAATCTTCTGAGCTCGTTGGCCGGGAGAGTCTGAGGTTTCGCGAGCTTCTTGCCTCCATTCCCGCGTTGTTTGGGGTCTTTCAGAATTGTTTAGCTCAGCTTTTGAGCTGGCTTGCGTGCCAAAACCTTTGTTAGTGCGTCCCGAATCAACAGTGGTTGTCAGCACCAGAAAACCGACTAGGACAACACTCAAAAAACTCTTCATTTGAAAACCCTTAAGCAGGGAACTGATGCGAGCAATGGCTGTGGAAATCAAATTCATCTCAGTAATACTCCCTAAGTTGATTGGTGATAATTTTCAACATTTTTTTCATCTAATTGACTCGCTCCACAACCAGCAGCTAATGCGAGGTAAAGCCAACTTAGCTTTAACGTGCGATTAACCACCTAAATAGAGTTATAGGTTAGCGATAAAATCTGGTAAACACGCCACCTATGTGTCAGCCAATTAGCTTTTTCACACATGAATATCAAGTTAACAGCAGCCAAATATTTCTACCTCTAACTAAAGTCATAACTTAATTAGAAGCAAAACAAATATTTTTATACACATGGTTAGACAATTTTTAATCAATCATGGTATGCAGGGCAAATTCTTACTGCAAGCGATCGCCCGTTTTCACGTCAAACCAGTGCAGCAACTGAGGCGGAAAAACCAGCTCTACAATTTCTGAATTCCAGTGGCGGTCATTTGGCAGCAAAGCCCGCACCGTTACTGGCTCCAAACCTTTAACTCGGACGCTAACTAAATTTTGCATTCCCAAGTTTTCCACTAAATAAACCTCACCTTTAATTGCCTCTGGGGCCGACATATTGCCGGCCTCTGCATCTGCAAAGCCGACGTGTTCCGGGCGAATTCCTAACACAATTTCTGGCGGCACCGTCGGCAGATTTGGGAGTGGAACTCCAAAATCACCTAACATCGCAAAATTGCCCTGACATTTAAGCACTAGCAAATTCATTTGCGGGCTGCCCACAAAACCCGCTACAAACTGATTGGCCGGACGAGTATAAATTAAATGTGGCGGGTCTAGTTGCTGCACGTTGCCGCTGTTGAGAACTGCGACTTTTGTTGAAAGCGTCATTGCTTCGGTTTGGTCGTGAGTGACGTAAACTACAGGAGCTTTTTGGGAGGAAAATAATTGTTTGAGTTCGGCCCTAACTTTTTCCCGTAATAATGCGTCGAGATTGCTCAAAGGTTCGTCGAGCAAAAATACTTCTGGTTGGCGCACTAATGCGCGGCCGAGGGCGACTCGCTGCCGCTGTCCGCCTGATAGTTTTCCGGGTTTGCGATCGATTAATTCAGTCAATCCGAGGGATGTTGCAACTTCCGTCACTAATCGGTTGATTTCGCTGGAGGAAATTTTGCGAAGTTTGAGGCTAGATGCCATATTCTCGTATACTGTCATGTGCGGATACAGCGCGTAACTTTGAAAAACCATTGCAATATCCCGATCGCCCGGTCTGAGATAAGTGACATTGCGATCGCCAATTATAATATCGCCCCTAGTCGGCTGTTCCAACCCTGCAATTAACCGCAGCGTCGTAGATTTGCCGCACCCCGACGGCCCCAGCAAAGTCAGAAATTCCCCTTCGCTGACATCCAAACTAATGTCTTTTACGGGAACAACTTTAGGGCTGTAGGTTTTATTGAGGTTTTTTAGTTGCAATTTTGCCATGATTTTTAAACTGTTGATTGTTGACTGTTGAGTGTGTTGTTTGACTCGTTACCAGCCTCTGCCTGGTAACGCATATCCGGAGGCTCTGCCTCCAATTTTCCTGTTTAAAAAGCGAGGCAGAGCCTCTAGATATCGGTTCCCAGGCAGAGCCTAGGAACGAGTTCTAACGAGTTGTAAACTATCCTTTTACCGCCCCGGCCGTTAAACCTTGAACGATGCGCCGCTGGAACACCAAAACCAGCAAAACTAAGGGCAAAGTTCCCAAAACGGTAGCTGCGGCGATCGGGCCGTAAGGAATCTCAAATACTGACACCCCGCTGAGTTGAGCCGTGGCAACGGGGATTGTTTTTAGAGATTCGCGAGTCATAAATGTTAGTGCAAAAATAAACTCGTTCCAAGCCGAAATAAACGTCAAAATCCCAGTTGTAACTAACGCGGGAAATGTCATCGGTAGCACGATTTGCCAAAGCATTTGAAAAGTGTTGTATCCGTCAACTTTAGCGGCATCTTCTAAATCTTTGGGCAATTGTTGAAAGAAACTCCGCATTACCAAAATTGTCAGCGGCAGATTGATAGCGGTGTAAGGAATAATTAATGCTAAATAATTATTGCCTAAATCCAAAGCTTTGACAATTTCCAGCAGCCCCAAAAATAGCAGCACCGCCGGAAATAGGGTAACAATCGTCACAGTTGCCAGGATAATTCTCTCGCCCCACAGTCGCAACCTGGCCAAAGCGTAAGCTGCAGGAGCGCCTACTGCTAAACACAGCAATGTCGAAGTAATCGAAACAAAAGCGCTATTTAAAATGTACAGTGCAAACGGGCGGCGCTGGAACAGCGACAGGTAATGCTCGAAAGTAATTCGTTTGGGAATGTAGATGTTGGGAATTGCTGAAATATCCGCATTTACTTTGAAAGAAGTTAGTACCTGCCAGAGGATGGGTGCGAGGAAATATGCGACGATTAATATCGCCGAGATGGGCAAGATTAATTGCCGGATGTTAAAGGTTTTTTGGGTAGGTTGTTCGCGGGCGATCGACATAATTTATACCAAGGAAATAAAAGTGCAACTGTTGGTTATCTCAAATCTCAAATCCCAAATCTAAAATCGTTTTAGTTTCCGCCGGCTGCATTGATGCGGGCTCTCGATAACAGGTAAGCTGCGATCGCAACTGCTGCCACTAACATCAAAAAAGTACACACCACCAAAGCCGCCCCATACCCAAAGTCTAAATACCTCATTACCGTGCTGTAAATGTAGATAGAAACCGTCTCCGTTGCCCCCGCCGGCCCCCCTCCCGTCATCACCTGAATCAAGTCAAAAATGCCGAAAGATTGGGCAAATCGAAACAGCAAAGCAATCACAATCTGCGGCATCAGCAGAGGCAGGGTAACTTGACGGAAACTCTGCCAGCTACTCGCGCCGTCAATAGCGTGTGCTTCGTACAAATCACCGGGAATGGACTGCAATCCCGCTAGCAAAAGTAAGCTGACAAAAGGCGTAGTTTTCCACACATCCGCTGTAATTACTGCCATCATTGCTAAAGTCGGATCTCCCAGCCAGCTAATGCTATTTTTAATCAATCCCAAACGCATCAAAATATCGTTAATTACGCCGTATTGGTCGTTAAAAATCCACGCCCAAGCTACTCCCATCAATGCAGTGGGCAACGCCCAAGGTAGCAAGGAGATTGTGCGAACAATGCCGCGCCCTGGAAAAGATTGATTTAAGACTAAGGCAATGCCCATACCGATAATTAATTCCAGCACAACAGAGGCGACTGTAAATACTGTGGTGTTGCCTAAAGTTTGCCAGAAACGCCCGTCGCCTAACATTCGACTGTAGTTAGCAAAACCGGAAAAAACCAGTTTTAGTTCTGTACCGAGGTTTTGGGTAAATAAACTCAGCCAAAAAGCGCGCAATATTGGGTAAGCAAATACTAGCATCAGAATTATCAAAGCTGGTGCTACTAATATCCATCCGGTTTTTTGTTCGCGCTGTCGCATCTTGTCTAATTGCATATTGTTCACCTTTAATTTATTTTTGGGCGGGCTAGAAGCCCACCACACAATTAAATTAACTCTTTGTGGAACAGGCATCTTGCCTGTTGCTAACTCTTTGTGGAACAGGCATCTTGCCTGTTTCTAACTCTTTGTGGAACAGGCATCTTGCCTGTTCTGGCGGGCAAGATGCCCACCCCACAATAAAAAAATTCACTCTTTTTGGAACAGGGATCTTGCCTGTTTCTGACAGAGGCAAAATGTCAAATTTACGAAGCTTGGGTTTGTTTCAAACTGCCTAATAAATTGCGAGTTTCGCTAGCTGCTGCTTTCATTGCTTGTTCTGCACTCATTCTCCCGGTAAAAGCTGAACTTAAATAGCGCTGCAAAATATCAGAAGCTTGAGCGTATTGTGCCAGGGGCGGGCGCAAAGCTGACCGTTCCACTACTTTTAGCAGTTCCGGGTAGTGGGGATATTTGGCGACTATTTCTTTGTTGGTAAATAGGGATTTGTAACTGGGAACTAAACCGGTTTGTAAAATAAATTTGCGCTGGGTTTCCTCGCTGGTAAGGAACTGAATTGCTTTCCACGCTTGTTCTGGATGTTTTGAGGTTTTGGCAATTCCCCAGCCCCAGCCGCCCAAGCAGGAACCGCCTGTTTTACCCGTACTGCTGAGCATTGGCTCGATCGCAATTTTGCCTCTAACATTCGATCCTTCGGCATTTGCCAGCTTCCAAACATACGGCCAGTTTCGCAAAAATAGTGCTTTGCCGTTTTGAAACAACAGCCGGGTTTCTTCTTCGCCGTAGGTGGTGACACCCGGAGGAGAAATGCCCGAGGCGATCGTATTTTTGAGAAATTCAACTGCTTTAATTGCCTCCGGTTTATCTAACCCAACTTCAAAAGTTTGAGGGTTGGCCCAGAAGCCCCCGAAACCGGAGAGCACCTCGACAAACATCGCAGAGACTCCCTCGTATTGTTTGCCTTGCCACAGATAACCCCAAGTTGCTTTTCCCTGTTTTTGCAAGTTTTGAGAGATTTTTATCATCTCTTCAAAGGTTTTCGGCGCTGGAATTTTCGCTTGTTCTAAAATGTCTTTGCGGTAATAAAGCATTCCGGCATCGGAAGCATGGGGAATTCGGTAAAGTTTGCCCCGATACCGTCCGCCTTCGACGTTACCTTGGATGAATTTGGAAAGTTGTTCCGGGGGAATTCTGTCTGTCAAATCGCTTACCCAACCTGCGGCTGCAAATTTGGGAACCCAGACAATATCCATGTTGATGATGTCGTAGGGCGATTCGCCTAAAAGAAAGGCAGATGTGTAAAGATTTTCTATGAGGTTGCTGTCAAAAGGCCCTTCTATGAGGTTGATGCGAATGTCGGGGTTTTTCTGTTCAAATTCTTTGACAAAGGGTTTCCAGTTAACAAGGTCTTGACCTTGCATTAACATGGTGAGCACGACTGGCTGTTGAGTCAGTGCCGGCAGAATAAATAAAAGCAAGACGGTGGCTAATGTGACAGCGAATAAGGCTAAAAGGCGAGGCTTCTGCCTTCCTTGCGGCGGGGAATTTATTTTTTGCATTTGCTTTTGAGAAGTAGCTGTGCGATCGCCTTCTTTCTCTCATAACTCGCTTTCTTTTGTTTCGCTGGATTTAGCGAGTTTGTGCAATAAAAATTTAAGTAAACTTTAGCTTACTTAATAATGCTTGAGTGGAAAGTTCAAATTTTGATTTAACTGATTAGATGGTGAGTTAAATTAACATCTATCTACAGATAGATATTAAACCTGTTATTACAAAAATCATCAACTATCTTGAGATTATCTGCGTTCATTGGTGACAAGTTAAGAAGAGCGATAGAAAGTCAAGAGGGACTTTCTTAACAAGCTCAAACGTGTGAAACTCAGA
>NZ_JAUBQW010000119.1:0-20561 GCF_036701485.1 Microcoleus sp. Pol11C3
ATTTTGTCGGAACGTTACCGAAATCGCCGACGTAGATTTGGTTTACGCTTCAACCTGATTGCAGGCATCTATAACTATGAACTTAACCTTTCAGAATGACTTTTGCAAGAGGTCTATTCATCTCGTAGGGTACTCTTCGGCGCACCTTCTAGGAACCGCCGGGTGCGCCGCAGAGCACCTTATATCAGCTACTTTCTAACACAGGAATTCGCGTGGATCGGTGACATACCCAGTCAGCGCAGAAGCCGCGGCCGTGTAAGGCGAAGCTAGATAAACTTGCGCTTCTTTATTCCCCATCCGGCCGGGGAAATTCCGGTTAGTTGTAGAGACACAAATTTCGGGTTCATTCATCCGCCCAAAAGTATCTTTTGGGCCGCCCAAACAAGCGGCGCAAGAAGGCGCTGCGGGCTCGATGCAGCCTGCTGCTAAGAAGATTTCCGAAAGCGTTTGACCCTCGTATTTGGTGACAAACAAATCTTCGTAAACTTTCTGAGTTGCTGGTACTAAATAAGTCGGAACTTTGACTTGATTTCCTTTCAGAATGCGGGCGGCATTCAGAAAGTCCGAGGTTTTGCCGCCGGTGCAGGAACCGATGTAAACTCGATCGATCTTGACATCGCTGCAGTTGCGGGCTAAGTCGCGGTTGTCGGGAGAATGCGGTTTGGCGACGACTGGTTCTAATTTGCTGACATCGTAGGTGCGATCGCTATAAAATTTAGCATCCCCATCGCTGTAAAATGAATCGAAGGGTTTGTCAGTCCGAGAAGTAACGTAATCAAACGTAGTTTTGTCCGGCGCAACCGTGCCGTTTTTACCACCAGCTTCGATTACCATATTGCACAGCGTCATCCGTTCTTCCATTGTCAAACGCTCAACTGTATCGCCCGCAAATTCCATTGTCCGGTAGTTAGCACCAGCAACGCTAATATCACCAATAATCTGCAAAATCAGGTCTTTTGCTAACAAATAATCCGGCAGTTCACCGTTAAACACAAAGCGCATGGTTGCGGGAACTTTGATTAACAGTTTGCCGGTTCCCATGATAAAAGCCGCGTCTGTATTGCCGATACCGGTGGCGAATTGTCCGAAAGCGCCGGCATTGCAGGTGTGGGAATCTGTGCCGAAGAGCACTTCGCCCGGCCGGGTGTGGCCTTCTTGGGCTAAGGCGATGTGGCAAACTCCTTTGTAGTCTGGATTTGCTTTGAAGTCCGATCGATCCGTGATGTCGTAAAAGTATTTTATCCCTTGTTCTTTGGCAAAATCGCGGAGAATATCGACGTTGCGGTTAGCGCGTTCGTCGTTGGTGAAAATGTAGTGGTCGGGAATGAGGACGATTTTGTCAGGGTTCCAGACTTTAGCATTCTCACCGAATTCGCGTTTGAAAACGCCGATGGTGCCGGGCCCGCAGACATCGTGGGTCATCAACACATCTGTTTCTACCCAGATATTTTCTCCGGGCTCGACTTTAGTGCGGCCTGATGCTTTGGCTAATATTTTTTCGGTCAGAGTCATTCCCATAGTGCGATCGCTCTTTTTTATTAGATGCTACAAGTGTATTGTAAGCGAAACATTCTATTAAAATAGAAATTATCAGGTCTCAAAAATCGGGAGTAATGACGATGACCTTGCTGACGTTACCCCTAAAAGTTAATCTCGATCGCGTTCAATTTACCGATGAGCAGTTTTATCAACTCTGTCTCAGTTGTAGCATGGGTGGAATTAGATCGCTGGGAAGCGCTGACTCGAGAACAACGACCGAAATTTCCCCCCATCGCAGCGGATTTGGTAATTGAACTGATCTCGCGATCGGATAATCTGCAAACTTTACCAACACAACTTTCTGGAGAAGATGTTTTACCGGGATTAGTGCTGCAAGTTCCATTATTTACAGATTGAACTATAAGAGGCGATCGCTCTTGGTTAAATGATAGTTTAACCAGACCCGGTTGTTGATGGCGTTCGGGTTTTAATTGTGGATGGAAAAAATCTCATAATATAAGACGATCGTCTCCTCACACATCAAGCTTTGCTAACCCCAAATAGCGAATGCCTTCCGGTGTCACGTCAAACCGACAAGGCAAAACTTCGACTCCTTCACTCAGGGCCTGTCTGAACAATTCTCCGTAAAGGCGATCGGCACTATCCCCCGGAGCAAAATCTGTACAATCCCCGCGATTAATAAAATACAGCATTACAGCCCTCGAACCCTGCCGCACCACTTCTATCAATTCTCTCAAATGTTTCTGTCCCCTCTCCGTCACTGTATCGGGAAATAAAGCCAACTCCTCTTTTACCCAAGTTGTATTTTTAACTTCCAGAAAAATCGGTTTTTCCTCACCAGTCAGCCAAAAATCAACTCTACTTTTTTTATCAGTGCCGTAAACAACCTCTGGTTGAATTAAACTGTAATTGCCCAACTCAGGAAACAATCGCAATGCCAAAGCTAATTTAATAACTCGATTTGGCAGCCCAGTATTAACTCCCACCCAAGTTGGCACAGTGTCGCAAACTTTAATTAATTCCCAAGTATAAGCTAACTTGCGTTTAGGATTGTCGCTGGGAGATACTAGGACTGGGTTGCCCGGAATGTAAACACCAGTCATCGGGCCAGTATTCGGACAGTGCGCGGTGATTATTTCTCCCGAATCTAGTTCTATTTCGGCAAAAAATCGCTTGTAACGTTTGATGAGAATTCCGGGTAAAAGAGGAGGATATTTGTAAATTAAGCCAGTCATTCGATTTTAGATTTTAAATTTTAGATTTAGGAATTATAGCATGAAACGACGGTTTGTAGTTTAGCTAGGCTTACTTATTCATTCTTTGTTTCATATCCTTTGCCGCTAAAGTATAACCTCCATCAGCACCGTCTATAAAATGCACTTGTTGGCCGCCGCGTTCAAACACCAAACAAGTCATCAACGCCCTGTCAGCAACGTGCAAACCGTAAACCAGCTTGCCTTCTCGGTAATTCCTTTCCAAGTACCCCGTCAATTTTTTTCGTCGCCACTCATTGCCAGAAATTACCATTCTCAACATATCATCAAATTTGCGGTAATCCGTAGCTGCGATCGCAATATCTTTATAAACTCCCCAATCTAACTCTTCTGTCTTAACCTTCAAATTCATTAGCAGCGAACCAAGCCCCGTCTCTAACTGTATTTTTGATAAATATAGCTGGCGGTCTAACCAACTAGCATTGCTCGCTCTAACTAGAGTTTCTTTAATCAGTTTTGCACTATTCACTGTCAATTTAAGATTTTTACGGTCGATAGGATTTAAACTATTTTCCTTGCCGTAAATGTATTCAATTTTTTTGATAATTTTTCTATAAAAATGATGAGTTTGCTGACTAAAATCTTCTCGCACCATTACCAGCAGCGTTACTATTTCCCCATACTTGCTGGGAATATCCTGCCACCGACACTCCAATCCCGAAAAATCGGCTGTTGCAGAAATGCCATTATTTTTAATACTGTAAATATTACCAGCCGCCGGATCTTTAATAAGTTCAGTAGCACGAGTTAAGCCGCCGCCAATAAAAACAGCTTGGCTGTAATTTTCGGAAACTTTAAACTTAGCTATTTTAACCGGATAATTAGCTGCCACAACTTGAACCGGGACGGCCCCAACTCGCAAATCCATGTCAAATTGAGTTTTAGCCATTTGTTGAGTGGCCAGCAAAGCAATCTTAGCAGCGGGTAAAAGCGATGGCCCCATTAAAAGAGTAGCGCCGTCGCCACCAAACACAAACGGAATCTCAGTTTGACCTGCTACATTCAAAACAGCAACGATCGAACAAGCCCCCAATAAGTTAACTTCTTTGTATTTTCCAGCTTCAATCGCTTTTGTAGAACCGCGAATATCTGTGACAACAATGTACCAATCATCAGGTACGTCAAAAAAATTACCCAGATCTGTAATCTTGATAAAATTGTCCAGTAAAGGTAATTGGGAATAGAAATTTTCTGAATTCATGTTATCATTCTCCCGATTCGCGATTAAACTTAATGAATCCTTTTAGCATTAGCGTTTGTAACCATTTGTGTCTGAAACCCAGAAGCCCTCTCGTTCCCTAGCGGGGATTGCCGGCATTGTCGCAGTCGCCACTCTAATTAGCAAAGTCTTTGGATTGGTGCGCCAAATTGCGATCGCCGCAGCCTTTGGAGTCGGTGTCGCCGTCGATGCCTACAACTACGCCTACGTCATCCCTGGTTTCTTATTTATTTTGCTCGGAGGGATTAACGGGCCGTTTCACAGCGCCATAGTCAGTGTTTTAGCCCGCCGGGATAAAAAAGAAGCAGCACCCTTAGTCGAGACTATCACTACCTTAGTCGGGGGCTTGTTGCTGTTGGTGACGATCGCTTTAATTATTTTTGCCGATCAGCTGATCGATTTGGTAGCACCGGGATTAAATAGAACAGCAGAAGGTTTACAAATCAAAGCAATTGCCGTCCAGCAATTTAGGATTATGGCGCCGATGGCATTACTTTCAGGCTTAATCGGCATTGGTTTTGGTACTCTCAATGCCGCCGATATGTACTGGTTGCCTTCGATTAGTCCTTTATTTTCCAGTGTTGCACTTGTCGGCGGTTTGGGTATTCTCGCACTGCAACTGGGAGACAAAATTATTCAGCCAGAATCCGCACTAATTGGTGGCTTAGTGTTAGCTTGGGGAACTTTAGCGGGTGCAGTTTTGCAGTGGTTGGTGCAACTAGCGGCGCAGTGGCGCGCGGGCTTGGGAACATTGCGTTTGCGGTTTAATTTTAAACGGCCGGGAGTGCAAGAAGTAATTAAGGTGATGGTTCCTGCTACCTTATCATCAGGAATGCTGCAAATTAATGTTTATACTGACCTATTTTTCGCATCCTACATCCCTCAAGCTGCCTCTGCGATGGGTTACAGTGGCTTGTTAGTTATGACGCCTTTAGGCATCATTTCTAATGTAATTTTAGTGCCATTTCTACCAATATTTTCTCGCCTCACCGAACCAAAAGACTGGCCGGAATTAAAAGATCGAATTCGTCAATCTTTAATTTTGACCGGGATTACGATGCTGCCCCTGAGCGCTTTAATGGTAACACTTGCCGGGCCGATCGTCCGCGTGGTTTACGAACGCTATGCTTTTGATCGGTCAGCATCGGAGTTTGTCACACCGATATTGATGGCTTACAGTATTGGAATGTTTGTGTATTTGGGACGCGACGTTGTGGTACGGGTATTTTACGCTTTGGGAGACGGAGAAACGCCTTTTCGCGTCAGTATTATCAATATCTTTTTTAACGGACTGCTGGATTATTTGTTAGTTGGAGCTTTTGGCGCGCCCGGATTAGTTTTGGCGACGGTGGGAGTGAATCTTCTTTCGATGATTATGCTTTTGTACTTATTAGATAAAAAGCTGGGTGGCCTGCCTTGGGGGGAGTGGAGTTTACCTTTTCTGGGGTTAACTTCTGGCAGTTGTCTAACTGCTTTCGTTACCTTGGCTACTCTGCAAGGCTGTCAAAGAGTTTTGGGTACTGAAGGTTTGGTAATTCAATTAGTGCAGTTGAGTGTGGCAAGTTTTGTAGGGTTAGGGGTTTTTGCCCTGTTTGTCAGTCAGATGAAGTTGCCGGAAGTTGATATGTTTGTCGATCGCATTCGGGGGCGTTTTCGCAAATAAAATTATGGGGGCGGGTTAAGGGCGAAATACCAGACACAACGCCCACAATCTGCGTACAAAACCCGCCCTTTACTTTACATTTTCCGCTGAAATTCCTCAAGAACATCCATCAATTGAACTTGACACTGCATCGGAATTAAATCTGCCAGTGGCACTTCCCGTTTGCCGCCGCCCAACTTGACTGGAATTCCTTGCAAAACTTGTCCAACTTTGTCAGCATCTAAATTGCCATCTTCCAGCATTGAATAAAGTTGTTGGGCAACAACGGTATGCAGGTGGGCATCATTGAGATACAAATGCCACTTGGCAATGTCAATGTAGACATTTTCGCCGATTTCGGCTGCTAAGGATTCGATCGCCTGTGTAGTATTAGCCATATCAAAAAAGCCGAAAGTTATTTGTTATCAATCAAAAGACTTAACAAATCGCCGACAACTGCCTTCAGCCAGAATCTTTGGTGAGGGGCGAATAATCGGCGATCGCAAAGTGGTAAATCGCGTGGGCCAAAACTACTAGAGCCCATCCACCCGTTACCGAAATTGCCCAAGGCCAATCAGCCTTTTGCAAATTGTGAACAAACCACAAACCTGAATTGGTAGCAGAAAAAAGACCGACGTGGATGGCAAAATTCATCCGGTCATCTAAGCGGCGGTACTCTGGATCATTGCGATCGGGTTTGCGAGGCCAACGAGGAGGCATAGTTTTTCACCAAAAAACTGGGTCTGAAGCCCCGTCCTTATAGGACGGCTTTACATTGAATTAAATCCCCTTTCGGGGTCGGAGAGGGAATTTTATGCAACCTCTCCGATTTTTGGGGAATGGTTGCCCCAAACTCCCATTTCTGGGGTAAAGTTAGCTTCGACAAAGTTATAAAGGCTTGTTAGGCTAGCAGCACTGTCTCAGTGACCTTAAGACTGTTTAACCACTAGCGACAGAGCAAGGGACTAGCTTCGCATCCCAGGGTGTCGTGACCTAAATAACGTAGCTATTTAAAGCTTAGTCTGGTCAGAATGGCCTGTTAGATTTCTCTTTCAAGCCTCACGCCTTTAGGCTGAGGTTTCTGACTTGATATTAGTAGTTCTGTGCCTATTTTAATCATAAGTGCCGCTTTTTGAATGCTGCATCCCTCTTTCGGCATGAAACTTATGCCTCTAAATTTTCATAGTCTCCAGACTTGCCGCCACTTTTACTCACCAGGCGAATTGACTCAATGGCGATCGACTTTTCCAATCCTTTCGCCATATCGTACAGAGTCAGCGCCGCCACCGAAACCGCCGTCAGCGCCTCCATTTCCACCCCTGTTTCCGCCTTAATTTTCACCGTCGCCCGAATTTGATACCCCGGCAACCCAGCATCCGGCATCACCTGCACCTCCACACTACTCAGCGGCAGAGGGTGACACAGAGGAATCAAATGGGCCGTCTGTTTCGCCGCCATAATTCCAGCCAGCCTTGCAGTGCCCAACACATCACCTTTCGGCGCATTCCCCGCCTCAATTGCCGCAAACGTCTCCGGTAACATCCGCACCCGGCCCGCGGCAACAGCTTGTCGCACCGTTGCTACCTTAGCCGAAACGTCCACCATTTGCGCTTGCCCGCTGTTGTCGAGGTGAGTTAGCTGTGTGCGATCGGGCAATTTAGAAAAAGTTGACGAAAGGTCTTGCATTATTTTGGTAATGGTGTTACTGTTAGATTCTGTGAGAAAAGAACTTAATCAATTTTAGATTAAATCTTAACTCAACAGGGGCTTGTAGCTTAGTTGGATAGAGTGCATGGCTACGAACCATGAGGTCGGGGGTTCGAATCCCTCCAAGCCCACTACTAAAAGTTATGAATTTTGAGTTTTGAGTTTTGAATTAAGAAATTAATCCAACTCAGGACTTAAAACTCATAACTTTTTTAATTTTGTGCGTTTACTAGACCTCTTGCAAAAATATCTAGGACGCTGCTCAAAGCTCATCCCACAAAAATCATTTTTTCTGGTGGGGTAGGCTTTGAGCATCGCCCAAAAAATTGATTAAAAGGACTTTGGCAATTCAAGTCTACTGATTCAAAGCATAAACATCTGGGCCTCGACCGATCGCAAATTTCATCGAATTAGACAAGCCCTTGCTAGACTGAGTAATAAAAATCAGCAAAGCCAAGCAAGCGAGTCCAGCCGCAAAACCAAACATATTTCTGTAGCCAACTTGTTCCGCAACAAAGCCTAAAGTCGGCCCAGCAATCGCAATTCCCAAATCAAATCCGCCAAGGCAGAGCGAAAACAAGCTGCCCCTTTCATGAGGTTCGCACCTGTCTGACATCAGCGTTACCATCATCGGCAAAACCGTACCGCCGGCGCAACCTTCAACCAAAGCTGAGATTAAAAAAGCACTGCTGTTGTTAGCAAAATACAACAATAACATCGACACGGCATAACAGATTAAGCCGCCAGAAATAAACAAGCCGCGACCGTATTTGTCCGAAGCCCGTCCCGTCACCACTCGCATACCAAAACTGGCGATAGCCGCCGTAGAATAAAATAATCCTGGATTCAAATTAGCCTTAGTTTCTTGGATAAACAAAGGCATAAAACTGCTCAAAGTTCCGAATACCAAACCAACCAGCAATAACACTAAAGCCGGAATCCGCACCCGGCGATTCCACAGCATTTGCCAGTATTTTTGGCTATTTTTGTCCTCAGATAGCGAGTCAGATTTTGTTAAGGCAAAATTTGGTTCCGCAATTTTGCAGGTGAAAAATACAGCCGTTGCAGCGAAAGTTGCCGACATCGCAAACAAAGGAGTATAACCAACCCAAGCTTGCACAAATCCGCCAATAGCCGGGCCAAATGCTAGACCAATAGGACTCACCAAACTCATGTAACCGATTAATTCGCCCCGCTTTCCTGGCGGCGACAAATCTGTTACCAAAGCACTGTAAGCTGTGGTAAAAGCAGCGATGCTAATGCCGTGAAAAGCGCGAATAAGTAACAGTAAGGGGATAGATTGAGCTAACAGGTAGCCCAGAGGGGCGATCACAGCGACTGAGGCACCTAGAAGCAAAACTTGTTTTCGCCCCCTGCTGTCAGCTATTTTACCCAACTGCGCCCTCGATAGCAAAAGTCCGATCGCAAATGCACCCATCACAAAGCCAATTTGCTGTTTTGTGCCGCCCACAAATTGAACGTACAACGGCAAAGTTGGCAGTAGCGAAGCCAAACTCGACCAGAATAGCAGACCTGCGGTGAATAAAATCAGTAAGCTGCGTCTGGGTTGGGGATCGATATCCCTAAAAATATTCAAGATGCTAATTCCCTTTAAATCTTCTGAGTGCGCTCAAGCTGAGGTCGAGTGTATCTATATCATTGTGTTACAATTTCTTAATATTTGCAACAAAAAAACTTGATATTCTACTCACAGTCAACCCTGAACAGTCAACAGTCAACAGTCAACAGTCAGCATTCTTACCAATCAACCTCAGCCCTTTCCTCCACCACCCGGTCATAAACCCACTGGGTTTCCATAGCCAACTTCTGCCAACTAAACCGGCGTTCCAAATCCTCATAAGCATTGTCCACCAACCACCGCGCGTAACCCGGATTTTTGAGCACCTCCAAAATTCCCCAGGCCAAAGAATCCCGATTGTTAGCCTCAGTAACAACGCCAGTTTTAGTGTGCAGCACCACCTCTGGAAGTCCGCCCGCATTCGACACCACCACCGGCACCCTTGCAGCAAAGCTTTCTAACGCTACAATCCCAAAAGGTTCGTAAAGACTGGGAAAAACCGCGCAGTCAGCCACCGTCTGGAATTTGTCAAGATTTTCCTCAAACATGAAGCCTGTAAAATAACACTTATTCCAAATTCCTAAATGCCAAGCCAAATGTTTTAGATGGTCTGTATTGCCGCCGCCCACAATCACAATTTTCGCTTTGCCCCCCATTTCCCAAATTACTTTAGGTGCAGCATTTAGAAATACAGCAATGCCTTTTTCATAGCTAATTCTTCCTACATAATATACTATTTTTTCGTCGTCTGCCGCAAACTGGCGTCGGAAGTTCATTGCGTCAAATTCGTGCCAGCGGGGCTTTTTTTCCGGTCTAATTCCGTTGTAAATTACCTCTATTTTGTTCCACGGAGTCGATAGTACCCGTTCGGCTTCCCGCCGCATATAATCGCTGCAAACAATTACCCGCCAAGCGTTGTAAGCGAGGTCGTTTTCCTTGGCGTTAATGTAGCGCTGCCCCTCATTGTGGATGCCGTTGAAGCGCCCGTATTCCGTGGCGTGGATGGTGGCAATTAGCGGTACTTTAAAAGTATGCTTGAGGGCGATCGCCGCATCTCCCACCAACCAATCGTGAGCGTGGATGAGATCAAAGGGGCCTTCCTCCAGCATCAGTTTGCCGCCTTGTTTGCCCATGCTTTGATTGAGGTTCGCCACCCAGTGAAAAAAGTCCCTGGCGTGCCCCACCCCCACCCGATGCACCCGTATTCCTTCCACCACTTCATACATCGGCGCGTGGCCGAACTCTACTGTAATTAAGTGAATCGAGTGGCCCAGCTTCACTAATTCTGGATAAAGTTCCGCTACGTGGCGGGCGATACCGCCTACGATTCTGGGAGGAAACTCCCATGCCAATACCAAAATTTTCATCTTTCTCCCCTCCAAAGATTTTATATATCTTAATGTTTATGATTAACAGATTGATTGTATAATTATCAGCCTCAAAAATTAGTAGATTGCAAGTTTATGCCCAAAGCCTGACTTTTGGCAGCAACTACGATCCAAAATCATGCAGAAACCGGGTTTTTGCAGGAAACTGCTCGATCGCCATTACCTGAAAAAAACAGGTTTCCTCAAGATTTGGGCCACTGAAGGAAGCAATGGCGATCATAACTATCCGCTTACCGTTTCTTCAAAATCGGCTCCAATTCGCCGCGAAAACGGGTCCAAGCAGCAGCCGATGCAGAGTTAGAAACAGCACCCTGACGCATCAAAATCGTGCCGTCTTTAAAGCCAACAATTCCGTACTCTCCAGATTTGGACATTCGATCGATCGTCGGTACGATCTCCTGCAACTGTCCCCGTTCCCCGCGAAACGCAGCCTGATACTGCTGCAACTGCCAGATATCGGCAATTACATATTGCATCTTCACTGCCTTCCCCGCATCATTGCGGAGTTCCAACATGGGAAACCTGAGAATTTCCCGCCTGCTTGACAAAATCGGCACAATAGTATTCGTCGCTGCCACGCTAGCATCAGCAGGAATTTGAGCCAACAGCGGCCGCACTTGCAAAACGTGCTGCCATTGTCTGACGAGAGGAACCTGCACCCAAGGATCGATCGCATCGGGCAAAATCAAAGAAAAAGTCCGATTTGGGTTAGAAGTGAAGGTAAAAAATAGCGACAAACAGATGCAAAACCCCCAAAAGCGGCGAAACTTTGAAGACGAAGGCAGAGGAAATAAAGCAGAAGGAAAACGCAAAAACATTCTTTCCTCTCTCACCATTCTATCTTCTTCCTTTTGACGCTGGGCCCACCACAGAATCGCCCCATAAAAAAGCCCTGGAACCACAGTCATCGCATAGCGAATATTAATCGCCAGCACCGACTCTCCTTTCGCTAAAAATAGCTTCAGCAGCGGAAATCCAGCTATCATCCAAGACGCAGGCGCGAAAGCTGGAACCAAAGCTAATGGCAACCACTGGCCAAGCAGGTATCTAATCTTACCAAAAAACGGCGTAAATAATTGAGCAACCAAGCGCCCGGGATTACTAACCATTCCCCAAATAATTTCAAGAGTCGAAGCTTCATCTCCATCAGCATATTGGCCGAAGCGCTCTATCATAAACCGCTGGGATATATCAGCAGAAAACAAAGGCATAATCAGATTGGTCAGGACGATCATATAAGCAAAACTGAGTATGCAGACGGCTAAACCAGTCCGAGGGTAGCGCCGGCTCAAAATCAGGTAAACTCCAACGCCAAATAAAACAACTCCCCCATCTTCTCGCACGGCCAAAATTAAAGTTGCCAGAATCCCAAACAAGGGCCACCAGCGCTTCTCCATAGCCAGCAGCAAGCCAAAGACATACAGTGGCATTTGACAAATATCGTGAAAATTGCCCAAAGTCGGGCCGATGACCGCGTTAGCGCAGTAATAGCTCACAACAATTGTCGCCGACAGCCTCGGTTCCAGATAGTGTCTGGCGAGAGCATAGAGCACTCCTCCCGCCGCCGTAATTAAAGTCACCTGCAACACAGTCAAAGTGACGGGCGAGGGAAACAGTGAGTAAATTGGCAGCCACACCATCAGCGCCGGGGTGAAATGCTGACCCAACCGGTAGTAAGATACTTCCGGAAGCTGATTTTGGTGAACCACATTAGTGGACAAAGCCGAAGAGAGGGAACTCTCAAACAAGTGACCCCGAGTGCCGTTCCAAAAAAGTTGATTGAAAATGCCTTGGTCGTAAGTAGCATAAAAGCTGTAGTAGCGGTGCAGCGTCAGCAACAGGCACAGCACAAAAAAGGCGGCCGCCACTTGAACCACCACCCGCAGCGACTCATTTTTCTTCCATCTCAAAAATATCATCTGCCCGCCTGTAACGAAATTATCGGACAATAGCATAAATCTAAAGTAAGTATTAAATTAAAGTAGAAGTGAAATAACTCGGCTCGGCAATGCTCAATTATTTTCACCCGATCGAAAAGCTCAACAGCGTCCATCCAACACCAGGCACCAGCGGCACTGACTGTTCTCCCGAACAGCCGGTCGATTCCGCACCGCTTTTACAGCTTTTGCTGTTTGTAGACAAGCGTTCCTCTTCCCGGGAACAGACCAGACACATCCGCAAGTCCCTAAAGGATTTGAAGGCAGAGTGCGACTTTGAGCTTCAAATCATCGACGTAGGAGAACAACCCGATTTAGCCGAACACTTTAAACTTGTAGCCACTCCCTCGCTGCTCAAAATTCATCCAGATCCCCGACAAACTCTCGCCGGTAGCAATTTAATCGCCCAACTCGAACACTGGTGGCCCCGCTGGAAGCGTTCTGTAGAGGAATACGCAGCTCAGCAACAGTCGGCCCCAGCACTTGCTGAAACTTTGACTGACCCAAAACCCATCTATTCCGTTGCTTGCGCCGCTGAAATTGTGCAGCTTTCTGATGAAGTTTTTCGCCTCAAACAGGAAAAAGAACACCTGCAAGAGCAGTTGCAGTTGAAAGACCGGATTATTGCGATGCTAGCTCACGACTTGCGAAATCCCTTGACGGCGGCATCTTTGGCTTTGGAAACTTTGGAGTCAAGTCAGAAGGTGAAAGAGGGGGAAAAGTCGCGTTTGACACCGACTTTGGCGGCTCATTTGATGAAACAAGCCCGTCGCCAAATCCGAATTGTCGATCGTATGATTACAGATATCCTGCAAGCAGCCCGGGGTACAAACGCTCAACTCCACATTGAACCAAAAAGAATCGAATTGGGGGCGATTTGTCAAGATGTAATCGTCCAGTTTCAAGACAAATTTCAGGCGAAAAGTCTGAACTTAGAAACAGACATTCCCGCAGATTTGCCCTTGGTTTATGCCGATCCCGATCGCATCAAACAAGTCATAGTCAACCTGCTTGACAACGCCAGCAAGTACACGCCAGACCGAGGAACTGTTAATCTTTCAATTCTCCACCGCACCGCTTACAAAGTTCAAGTCAGCATTTGCAACAGCGGCCCGGGAATTCCTGAAGAAGATTGCGCGAGCATTTTTGAAGACAGCTTTCGCTTGCAGCGAGATAAATCAACAGACGGTTACGGCATTGGACTGTCTCTGTGTCAAGGCATCATCCGCGCCCACTACGGTCAAATTTGGGTAGACTCTGTACCCGATAGAGGCAGTTGTTTTCACTTTACTCTGCCCGTCCAAAAATAAAAGTTAGCTGTCATTTGTCAGTTGTTCAGTAGCAACCGAATTTTATATTACAGCTCAACTTTTCCGCAGTGCAGCAATAATCTGTGCGTTTGCCTTGGGAAAAGTAAATTGGTCAATTTCGTCGAGTGTCACCCAGCGAATTTCATCGCATTCGATCGTTTGCGGTTCCCCGCTGACGTGGCGGCAGTGGTGCACGTATAGTCTAACTGTAAATTTAGTGTAGTCGTGGTCAATTGTAATCAAGCGATCGCCAACTTCTACGACAATCCCCAACTCCTCCATAATTTCCCGTTTTATGCAAGCTTCTATTGTTTCCCCAGGCTCTATTTTTCCGCCCGGAAACTCCCAGAAACCCCCGTGCAGTCCATGTTGTCGGCGCTTGTCAATCAAAATTTGTTGGCGATCGTTCCAGATTGCAGCAACGCCGATAACTTTGTGGGTAACAGGAGAAAGAGACATATTAATTAGGAATTGGGAATTGGAAATTGGGAACTGGGAATTGGAAATTGGGAATTTAAGAATAATATCAATAATTATTCAATTATTTAATCAAAAATCAAAAATCAAAATATTCAGCCCCCATCTTGCGAGGGGGGCTTGACACTTACACCACTTAAATGTTAATAATCTACTAATCGTCCGAGCCGTGTCTCTCACTGGCTTGTATGGACTTTTCAAAAGTCATTCGCTGTTCGGCATTTTTCAGGAAATAACCGCTAATCATAGCTGAGGCGAGCAATCTACCCAAATGTTCGCGACTGGTAGTCACTGTCACCCCGAAGTGTTCCGAAGGCAAATTCCCTAAAAGTCCAACAATATTTCGCTCCATTACCTGAAACACTTCGTGAGAAGTCGGCTTAGACAACTGAGAAACTGTGTCGGGAGCCATTGACTGCACGTATTGCCATAATAAGTTGGCATTTTCTCCGTCTTCTTCAAAGAATTCTGGGGATTTATTAGATGAGTTGCTCACGAGTACCTCCGTTTCAGATACAGCTTGTTATGTTAGACGCGGGCGGTTAAATTAAATAACCCTTATCCGATCGCTGTTGATCTTTATTACTAAGTAATTACTAATGTAGCAGGACACTCGCAAGAACCGAGTGAGCACAACCGAATTAAAGGCGGCGGTTTTTACGATTTTAGATTGGGGATTGGGGATCAGGACACACCCGATCGCCAATCCCCAATCTAGCTAGCTGGCTAGATAATCGTTGATATCTTGCTTGCGCTTGCGGAGTTTGGTCAAAGCTTCCCGTTCTATTTGCCGCACTCGTTCCCGACTGATGTTGAGACGATCGCCTATTTTGGCCAAAGTTAAGGTTTGCCCGTCTTCTAAACCGAACCGCAAGGCGAGGACTTCTCGCTGTTGCTGAGTCAGTTCCGCCATCAGTTGATCTAAGTCAGTCCGCAGGGAAGATTGCAGGGCAAAATCTTCCGGGGTAGTACCCGTATCTTCCAACAAATCGCCCAACTCTGTATCTTGATTGTCTCCCACGCGCAAGTCCAGGGAAAGTGGCAGGCGCGCGCGATCGAGATATTCGCGAATTTGCTTGGGAGTCAAATCTAACTCGGCAGCCAACTCTGCAGAAGTAGCCGCGCGACCGAGCTGTTGAGCTAGCAGGCGCTGAGCTTTTTTAATTTTGTTGAGTTTTTCGGTAATGTGGATCGGCAGGCGGATGGTGCGACCTTTTTCGGCGATCGCCCGGGTAATTGCCTGACGAATCCACCAATAAGCATAAGTTGAAAATCTGTAGCCCTTTGTCGGGTCAAATTTTTCAACTCCCCGCTGCATCCCGATCGTGCCTTCCTGAATTAGATCCAGTAAATCTACGTTGCGCTTGATATATTTCTTGGCAACAGACACTACCAGGCGGAGATTCGCTTCCACCATTTGGCGCTTTGCCCTTTCCCCGTGTTCGATCGTGCGCTGCAACTGTGCCTCAGACAGCCCGACTGCCTGTGCCCATTCAGCCGCGGTCGGGTCGCGGCCTAACTCTTCGGCTAAAATATTTTTCTCCTGATGCAGTGCGGCTGAGCGCTGTACCTGTTTCCCGTAGAGTATTTCTTGCTCATGGGTCAACAAGGGAACGCGGCCAATTTCCCGCAAGTAAGCGCGAACAGAATCTGTATCTGAGGACTTAAGAGTTTTCATGAGCTTTTCCCGCTGAGGATCTGTGCCTCTAAAGGTTTGCGGTAGTCGCAAACCCCTAGCTTTAGCTGGGAAGGAAAGCGGGCGGGGACTTGCGCTTTCCTTCCATTTTAAAGAGGCTTAATTTTATGGTAGCTAGCTACTACTCCCAGTCAGCACCGTCTCAGGTTAGGTTTTGGTTGGGGCGTGCACAATACTACGTTATGTTAAGAATCTTAACATTTGTGAGAGCACTTGCCTACACTTCTTCATATTTATTTCATGCCAGCCTGGACTGTTGGTGCGAGAGTACCCACTTTCCTAGCTTTGCAGTTGCATCGCGTTAAACAAAATCTGGTTCTCAGAGGGGGAGATGGGGTGAGGGGGAGATGGGGAGATGGGGAGATGGGGAGATGGGGAGGTTGACCGAAGAACGAAACCTGCGCCAGGGGCGATCGACTAGGGGAAAAGTCGGTATCGGTTTCAACCACCTTGAATATTTCTTTACAGATACTTTACATAGTTAGTCAAAAGCTGATGTTATGATCCAAAAGATCAAGTAAGAATAACCATCTACGTGTTGAAACGTCCGGCGTTGGTCAGTAATTCCGGCAACGGACAGATCCGACGCAAGATTCGGAATAGTTAAAGGGCAAATAATAGCAGGATGTAGAGCTTACCAGATCTTTTGGTTAGTGGTGGACTCGTGACCGCGCAAAAAACCAAAGTAGACGCAATATTTGAAGAAATTCAAGCTGAGTGAGTAGCGGCGACAAGATAGCCACGAGTGAAAATCCGAATCTGGATTCCTCAAAAATCCCCTCGCCTTTTCAGGCTAGGGAGTATCAAGAAGCCTAGACATTTGTAGACAATAAGAATAAAAATACTTATTGTTCATGTACAAAATTAGTGAGTTTGCTGCAAAAGTAGGTGTTTGGGTCAAAACAATTCAGCGGTGGGACAACTCCGGTAAATTACCAGCACGCTTAGATCGGTACAATAGAACCCATTTGACATCTATTCCTGTAATCGCAAGTTTAATACCCCAGAAAGATTTCACATTTTGGACTAGAATTTATTGCGGGTTTTTTTTGGTGTTTGTATGCGGGAGCGATCGCCCTCCCCGCTGATTCGCCCCATCCCGATCAGTCACTATCTAGGTTAGAGGCGATCGCCCCTTCTGCCCAAGCCAGGTTAGTTTTTTTAAACACCCTGTCCGACTTTTCAAACACCCTCTTAGGTTTAGCGAGTGATTTCTTCCTTCTCGTATTTACCCGGTTTATAGGATAATTTATCGCTCATATCGAATAACATACATAATAAGCTGTTCATCATTTAAATTTGCGAGGCTATCTAAGCCAGTAAAGGGTTTCAACCTCTAAAACACGCATTTTAAATGCACAACAGCTTAGATAAAAGTAGCTACTTTTTGCAAATACTCAGGTGGAGAATAAGTGACCTTTAACTCAATTGAATTCCTAGTCTTTTTTCTAGTTACCTATATCCTGTACCGCATCCTTCCTTTCCGTGGTCAAAACTTGGTGTTGCTGATTGGTAGCTATGTATTCTACGGCTGGTGGGATGTTCATTTCCTGTTTTTAGTGCTTCTTTCCACCGCAATTGACTTCTACTGCGGGGCAATGATTGATACTGGTCGATTAGAAGTTTATAACCGCAGGATTGTTTCTTTGTCAGTTGTATTAGGGGCGTTGTTATTTGATACAGTTCAATGGAATGCCATTCAGGTAAGTATAGCACCAATAGCGGTGTCAGTACAGTGGACACAACTATTACCGGCTTCTTTTTCCGGCTGGTTGATATTAATGGCGGCCATGGTAATTGTAGCAATTGCTAACCTGCTGTATCCCCAATTCACCGCTCTTGAGGAAAAACAGCGCCGCCATTTGTTCCTGTGGCTCAGTGTATGCAGTAACTTGGCACTTTTAGGCTTCTTTAAATACTTCAATTTCTTTATTACCAGTGCTGAGAGAGTAATTCATACCCTGGGGATTCATAGCGACTTATTGCATTTAAACATTATTCTGCCTGTAGGCATCTCGTTTTACACTTTTAAAGCCATCAGCTACGCTTGCGACATTTATCGAGGCAAACTGAAAGCATCACACCAATTTTTAGACTTTGCTCTCTTCTGGGCTTATTTTCCCCCATTGTTTGCTGGCCCTATAGATCGAGCTTCAGATTTACTTCCTCAATTTTCAAATCCGCGAAAGATCAGTTTTGAGCAATCTGTTCAAGGTTTGTTTCTGATATTATTTGGATTGGTGAAGAAAGTAGCTATCGCCGATGGATTAGCTGGTTCCGTCAATGCAATTTATGGGACCAATGGAAATGTTTCTTGGATTGATATCATTTTAGCAACTTTCCTCTACGCCATTCAAATATATTGCGATTTTTGTGGTTATTCAGACATCGGTAGAGGTGTATCCAAATTGTTGGGTATAGAACTAATACTCAATTTCAATCTGCCCTATTTTTCTAAAGATCCCAGCGAGTTTTGGCGTCGCTGGCACATTAGCCTCTCTACTTGGCTACGAGATTACCTATATATACCACTTGGGGGAAACCGTCAAGGCGAGCGCCAAACTTATCAAAATCTGATGACAACAATGGTACTGGGAGGACTGTGGCATGGAGCAGCATGGAACTTTATCCTCTGGGGATTTTATCAGGGGGTGCTTTTGTCTGTGTATCGAGCTTTTACCCCTAAGACTACTAAGAAACAACTACCGAGAAAAAATAAGTTCAAACTTCTAGAAGGATTAGTCGCAACTCTATTCTTCTTTATACTGACTTGCTATGGATGGCTCTTGTTTCGAGCCACTTCCCTAACTCAGATTATCGCCTTTACAAAAATTCTGTTTGGAGATTTCGGAAACTTGGCGCTCAGTCTGCCTACACCCCCATTACCTGCTATCTTTGGCATTCCACTACTGATCGGCTATGAATTTTTGGCTTACAAAACTGATAATCCGGATTTTTACCGTCGTTATCCAACCCCAGCCCGTGCAGCTTTTTATACAGCACTCATTATTATTTTATTGATGGGAGAAAGCAATGCCCCTGCACAGTTCATCTATTCTCAATTTTAAACCAGCTATCAGCAATGCCATGCGTAAAATTTTTGTCACTGCACTGTGGATCATTTTCTTCCTATTGATGTTCGATTTTTCGATCAATTTTCTGTTTCCATATCCGACAGCTCCTTTAGCAACTTCTCCAGGGCAACTCAATACATATTTTGAATATGGGCGATCTATTGAGGGCAAGCTTTCACGGATGGTCGGTTCTACGGATGAATTAAGTTCACCTATAGCAATTGCTGGCTGGTTAGATCCAGAACTATGGAAGAAGTTAAATATACCCGTTAGCCGAACTTCCGATAAAGATCTGCTAATTGCTATCTACGGTATGTCATTTTCCAATAATGTGGGCACAGCCATGGAGGAAATGGATTCTAGGCTGATGATTAGAGCGATCGCCGGACCTGCTGCTCCGCCTAATTACTCCTTCGCTGCGTACAATTTAGATCGAGGTAAGCATCAAGCCGATATAGTAATTTTGGGACTGTTAGCTTCTAGCGTTAAAGGACTCAGAACTCTTAACGGCATGACTTGGCAATTTGAAGGACCAGCACCTTACACCTACCCACGATACTTTTTGGAAGATGGAAAGCTGAAGGCGATCTCGCCCAATGTCATGTCTTTAGCTCAACTTCGGGCTGCTCTCCAAAATAAGCAACAGTGGAACGCATTTGTTAATCAACTTAAAGAACACGATCAATTTTTTAATGGATTTATATTCCATAAAAAATGGCTGGATAATTCGGTAATTATCCGATTGATTCGCAGAGCTTTAGCACAACGTCATCAGCTTACACTTACAAATCAAATTCATAGTACAACAGGGTTTAATGCCGAATCAGAAATCCCAGTTTTAAGGGCAATAGTTAACGAGTTCGGAGCCACAGCTAAAGCTGATGGTAAAATGCCAATTGTGCTTATTCTTAATGATCGTGGATATGAAGATCATTTGTTCCAAGCACTCAAACCAACCTTAGAAAATGCTTCAATTCCCTATGTCAGTACCCATAATATTGTTCCTGCTAATGATCTCAGTAACTTTATTGGTGATGGACACTTTACCCCAAAAGCCAACAAATTAATCGCTCAAGAAGTGCTAAAGTTGCTGAATCAGCATTTTAATCGAGTTCAAATAAACTAGAAGTTAACTGAACAGTAGAAGTAGTGAAAAAATGCTCACCATTTTTAACGAGACTTACCAGAGAAACTCCTGAAGTTAATCCCCGACGTATAGTTTTGACTGGACGATATGCTGTCATTCCACTCAGTTTCCCTAGTTGGGTAAGCAATTGCACCATTTTGCCAGCGGGATATTCAGATTCACCAATCGCCTGAAATTCCAATCCTGTGGCTAGTGTGTTGGCTTGAGCATCGAGTATCCCGAAGAGGGTGACGCGATGACCGCGCCGTTGCAGTTCTTTCCCCAAGGGCAACATAGTGTTAAGATGACCAGTTGAGGCGGGACAAATCAGACCAAAATGAGTCATAAAGAAAAGCGAGATGCGATAAAATCCGTGGCTTTAGCGCTGAGAGGAAAGCAAATGAGGGGTTTTAACCGCAGTTAGTATTGATTTACTACAGGGGGGTTACTTTGTTCAGTGCGCTTTTATCATACACCTCCAAAGGGACAATTACTGCGTTAAACATTTCGCCCTGTACGTAGCGTATTTTTTTTGGCTTGCGCCCCTCCTTTTCTGGCTACCGTGTACACACAAGTTGATTCTGAGCTAGTTTCCATCCCAAAAAGATGGATTCAAACTGTCGGAGTCCATG
>NZ_JAUBQW010000304.1:0-1359 GCF_036701485.1 Microcoleus sp. Pol11C3
AGGTATGTAATAAGGCTTGAAAGTCCCGATATTCAGGGAATCTCGTGCACCTCATATTTTTAAGAAATGCTATATAGTAAGCAATTCATCTGTTTTTAGGATTGACACTCACTCAATTCGACGTATCCCACAGATTTTTGTTGCACGACCAGCGATTCATATGGTCAGTGCTTGGGCAACCAGTCAAAGATTAGTTTTAGGACAAGTTAAAGTCGATAAAAAATCTAATGAAATTACAGCAATTCCGGCTTTACTAAAAGTGTTAAAATTGAACGGAAGCATTGTCACCATTGATGCGATGGGCTGCCAGAAGTCAATTGTTAAGTCAATTGTCGAACAAGGAGGAGACTACGTGATCACCTTAAAAAATAACCAGCCATCTCTATATACAAGAGTAAAAGAGTTGTTTGAGCAAGCAATGAAAAAATTTTTTCTGGCTTTACACATACAGCTTATTCGACCAAGAAAGAGAGTAATCATGGCCGCTTAGAAATACGACATCACTTAATGTTAAGTAATATAAAAGAGCTAGTTGACCCAGAGAATAAATTGGAGAAAATTGACAGTATAGGCATGATAGAATCCGTGCGAATATTGAAGGAAAAAACAACTATTGAAACTCGCTATTACATTAGTAGTTTACCAAACAATGCTCAAAAATTTGGTGAATCCGTCCGCAGTCATTGGGGGATAAAAAATTCCTTACATTGGGTGTTAGATGTAGGTTTTCGCGAAGATGATTGTCGGATCAGAAAAGATAACGCTCCGCAAAATTGTGCCATTCTTAGACACATCTCCCTCAATCTTTTGAATCAAGAAAAAACTTCAAAAACTGGAGCAAGGAATAAGCGACTTCGAGCCGGGTGGGATGATGACTATTTGACTAAGATTCTCGCTGTTTCAGTTAACTAAATTTTCACAAACAACTCATTGCTAACTATTATACAACTTGTAAACAGTGGTTGTCAGCTTTTTATTGTCTCAAGAATGGCAGCCAGTAAAAACCAGCATTAATCAGTTCCTTTTTTCTCTAAAAACTCATTATAAAGTGTATTCATAGCTTCTAATAATGGTGAATTTATATTAAAATATACTCACCACTGGTGAACAGTGTTCAATAAGATGCGTTCCCCCTGGGACGATCGCCCTTTCCACCCGTCGCTGACTTGTGCCCCTGTAGGATAAGCCATAATAAACTAAGCTACAACTCTTGTAGTGCGATCGATTAATCAGCAACTATCCGACAGTTTGATTTATGCTAATTCAGAAAATCGTTCAAGAATTATAGTCATTTCAAATAAGTATGAGACGCTAAACTGCACAATAAGCACGAATAATTTCATCAAGAGATGTGCCAGG
>NZ_JAUBQW010000120.1:0-20029 GCF_036701485.1 Microcoleus sp. Pol11C3
GAGTTTCAGCTTCTAGTCTTATGCACGAGTCTATCTTTTATTAGATAAAGTTATCACCATAAGTTCTGAAGAGCCTTAAATTTTTACAACTACGTCGGTATCAGTTCAAAACTACTAAAATGTTCAGCAATATTCTTAGAGGAGTAATTAACCGCCGCTGGCTAGTGGTTCTCTCCTTATCCCAGTTTGCGAAAGTTCGGAGTAAGATAGAATTACCAATTACCAATTCCCAATTCCCAACTACCAATTAACTAACTAAATGTTCACCACTATTGTAGTGGCACATACTCACTGCGGAAGTCCTAAGATGTTTAAAAAAAGTATCTTTAGTCACATTCTCAGCTCGTTCATCACTTTTGTACTTGTTGTTGCTTGCAGTCAAACCAATCAACCTACCACCACCACCAATACTCCGAGTAATACACCAGCAGCAGGTACAACCAATTCAGCCACTGCCCTTCCAATTGGAGCAGCATTCTCGCAAACCAGCAACTATGCTCTTTTAGCTCAGGAATCAGTGGCTGGTGCCAAAATTGCTGAGAAATATTTCAACGACAGGGGAGGTGTTAATGGTACTCCTATTAAAATGGTGTATCAAGACACTGGAGGAGATGAAGCAGGAGCCATCAACGCCTTCCAAACTCTAATTAATCAAGATCGAGTGGTTGGCATTGTTGGGCCATCGTCTTCTCAGCAGGCATTTAGTGCCAATCCAATCGCAGAACGAGCAAAAGTGCCAGTCATTGGCGCATCGAATACTGCCAAAGGGATTCCTGAGATTGGGGAGTATATTGCGCGTGTCTCTGCACCTATTTCGCTTGTAGCTCCCAATGCAGTAAAGGCAGCGCTTAAGCTTAATCCTAAGATTAAAAAAGTCGCTGTCTTTTATGCTCAAAATGACGCTTTCACGACATCGGAGACAGAAATTTTCCAGCAAGCGATTAAAAACCAAAGGCTGGATATCGTCACGGTCCAAAAGTTCCAAACTACTGACACGGACTTCCAAGCTCAAATTGGTAATGCACTCGCTCTCAAACCCGACTTAGTTGTTATTTCAGGATTGGCAGCCGATGGAGGTAACTCGATCCGGCAACTGCGGGAACTGGGTTATAAAGGTACGATCGTTGGCGGCAATGGTTTGAACACGTCTAATATCTTCTCGGTGTGTCAAGCACTCTGCGATGGTATTATCATTGCTCAAGCCTATAGTCCCGAAGCCCCCGGCGAAATCAATGCTGCCTTCCGCGATGCTTATGTAAAGCAAAACAAGAAGGAACCACCGCAGTTTAGTGCTCAAGCCTTCACTGCCGTACAAGTATTCGTGGAAGCATTGAAAGCTTTGGATAGTAAAACCAAACTCAGCGCGTTGTCATTGGCAGAGTTACGCACAAAGCTGAATCAGCAAATCCTAGCTGGGAAGTACAATACCCCTCTCGGTGAAATTGCCTTTACCCCTGAAGGTGAAGTTTTACAGAGCCAGTTTTACATTGCTCAAATCAAGATGAATGTAGATGGAAATAATGGCAAGTTCATCTTTTTGAAGTAAGTCAAAAGGGTGGATACCTATTTTGCAAAATAGTTGATTAATTTACCTTCACCCAGACAGGCTCTACGATCGTTCTTCATCGAAAATATACGGCATAGGTTTTTTGCGCTTTTTGAATTTAGCGCGCACGATCGCCCGTTGCGATTTCTTTGGCGGTACTGGATTGTAGTCTATTTCGCCAAGGCTTTCTAGAGTTTGTGAGCATTGTTTTGGTGGTTGCATAATAACTATTCTGATATCTTGCACCATTGTCAAGAACGGGCAAGATGCCCGTTCCACAAAGAATGAGTTTTCTTGTGGAACAGGCATCTTGCCTGTTCCTAAACAAGTAATTGAGAATGGTGCAAGATGTGAGTATTGTAAGCTGCATTGTCAAAAATAGCAAGACAGGTTATATCATTTTAGATTTTAGATTTTAGATTTTAGATTTTAGATTTTACATGACTTATGAATCCGGATTGAAAGTTAAAAGATTTCATCCTAATTTCATTTTTGGGTGTCAAGCTAAATAGAATGGCTATTTAACACTGTTCAGCCAAGGAATCGCGGGAAAAGCTACGGCTGCCGGAGCCTTTAATATCTGCTAATTTTTATTGTTAAATAGTCGATCGCCCAACGGTGGCTGGTAGTCATCACCTCTATAAAAGCATAAAATGTTCAGCACTATTCTGAGATGGGTAATTAACCGCCGCTGGCTAGTTGTTCTCGCCACCATTATTGTTAGTCTTTGGACATTATATATCGTCCCCCAAATGTCCCTTGATGTCTTCCCGCCTTTTGCACCCCCACAAGTCGAAATTCAAACCGAAGCACCGGGTCTGGCACCGGAAGAAATCGAGTCTTTGGTAACAGTGCCAATCGAAAGTGCAATTAACGGAACTCCAGGGGTAACAGCAGTGCGATCGTCTTCCGCTGTGGGCCTTTCTTGGGTTAAGGTAATCTTTGATTGGGGAACTGAAATTTATCAAGCGCGGCAGTTGATAACAGAACGGTTGCAGCAAGCTCAAAGCAAACTCCCGGCTGGGGTAGAAACACCGCAAATTTCTCCCACAACTTCTCCTGTGGGCACTGTTATTACTTATGCTTTTACATCAGAAACTACTCCTTTGATGGAAGTGCGTCGCCTGGTTGACTGGAAAGTCACAAATCGCCTTCTAGCCGTGACTGGCGTTGCTCAAGTGGTGGCTTACGGCGGCGAAGAAAGGCAGTATCAAGTATTAGTAGAGCCTGCCAAGTTGAAAGCTTTTAATGTGTCGTTGCAGCAAGTTGCCGAAGCGGCTGCTGCTGCGAATGTTAACGCGCCGGGGGGGTATTTAATTACGCCGGATCGAGAAACTTTAATCCGGGGGGTGGGGCGGATTGAGTCTGTGGAAGATTTGCAGCAATCGGCGATAGCCTCTCGCCACGGAACACCCGTCAGAATTGCTGATGTTGCTGATGTCAAGATTGGTGCTGCAATCAAACGGGGCGATGGCAGTTTTAACGGCAAAAAAGCTGTGATTGTGATGGTAAACAGACAGCCAGTTGCTGATACTCCGACGGTAACTAAAGCGGTTGAGGCAGCAATGGCGGAGGTGCAGCAAGCTCTGCCAAAAGATATTAAAGTTACTGTGACTTTTCGACAGGAAGAATATATTAATTCCTCGGTGGAGAATGTGCGATCGGCTTTATTTGAAGGCAGTATCATCGTCACCCTTATTCTCATTCCGTTTTTGATGAATTGGCGCACTCTGACGGTTGTTTTGCTCGATTTCTTCCTAACTTGGCTGTTCGGGCTGCTGGCGATGAATTGGCTGGGGCTGGGGCTGAATACGATGACTTTAGGGGGTTTGTCGGTGGCGATCGGCACTGCGATCGACGATGCTATTGTCTATGCGGAAAATACCTACCGCAATTTGAGAGAAAATACGTCTTCTCTTCATCCACGTCCGGTGATGGATGTGATTTTTGACGGCAGTCAAGAGGTGCGCGATTCTTTAATTGGGGCGACTGTTATTGGCATTGTGGTGTTTTCTCCTATTTTTACTTTGCCCGGTGTAGAAGGTCGAATTTTTACGCCGATGGGGATTACTTATCTGGTAGTTGTGGTGATTTCTAGTCTGGAATCGCTGTTAATATCTCCGGCTCTTTGCGCTATTTTGTTGCCTACCAAACGCATGAGTGCTGCGGAACCTTGGCTGCCGAGATTTTGCAAGAAAATATATCATTTTTTGATAAATTTGTCAATGCGCTATTCGGGGATTATTTTAGCTTTAGCTGCTGCTAGCATGGTGGCTACATTAATTATTTTGCCATCCTTTGGACGGGTGTTTTTGCCGGAGTTTCAGGAGCAAACTTTGGTGAATACTATTCAGCTTTATCCGGGGGTGTCTTTGGAGACAACAGATAGCGCGGCTTTTGCTATTGAAGATGCACTTAAGGATGATAGCAGGTTTGAATACGTGCAAGTGCGATCGGGCAGAGCTCCGGGAGATGCGGATGCTGCGGGAGTCAATTTAGCTCACATTGATATCGGTTTGAGCGAGGCTGGGATGAAAAACAGGCCGAAAACTTTGGAGTCGCTGCGGCAGGAATTTGCTAAATTGCCGGGAGTTGCACCAAATATCGGCGGTTTTATTTCTCACCGGATGGATGAGGTTTTATCTGGGGTCAGAAGTCAGATTGCTGTTAAAATCTTTGGCCCGGATTTGGATCAACTTCGCAGCATCGGTGCCAAAGTTGAAGAGCAAATGAAAACTGTTGAGGGAATTGTGGATTTGCAACTCGAACCGCAGGTGCCAGTGCCACAAATTCAAATTAAATTTAACCGTCAAGCTGCGGGTAGATACGGTTTGAAAATCGGAGAGCTTTCTGAAATAATTGAGACCGCTTTAAACGGGAAAGTTGTTTCTCAAGTTTTGGAGGTACAGCAAACCTTTGACTTAGTTGTTTGGTTGCAGCCTGAAGCTAGAAACAACCTAGAAACTATTCAGAATTTGTTGGTTGATACTCCCAGCGGCAACAAGATTCCCCTCGCCCAAGTTGCGACTGTTAAATACGGTACGGGGCCAAATACGATTAACCGCGAGAATGTTTCCCGGTTGATTGTGGCAGCAGCTAATGCTAAAAATAGGGATTTGCGATCGGTTGTGAATGAAATTCAAGCTAAAGTCAAACGAGAGGTAGAGTTGCCTTTTGGCTATTTTATCCAGTACGGCGGTCAATTTGAAGCAGAACAAAGAGCTTCGCAAAATATTATGATATTTAGCGCGATCGCCTTTTTGGTAATTACAGTATTGATGTACTTGTCCGTCAAGTCTATCGCTTCAACTGCTATGATTATGATTAATTTACCGATCGGATTAGTGGGAGGAGTAATTGCGGTAGCTTTGACTGGTGGCATCATCTCTGTAGCTTCTTTAGTTGGCTTTGTCACTTTATTTGGCGTTGCCACCCGCAACGGCTTGTTATTAGTAGACAACTACAACACTAAATTTGCCGAGGGAATGCCTTTTAAGGAAGCTATTGTTAAAGGATCGATGGAACGGCTCAACGCCATCTTGATGACCGCTTTAACTTCAGCTTTGGGTTTAGCACCTTTAGTCTTAGAAGGCGGCCCCGGAAAGGAAATTTTGCAACCTTTGTCGATCGTAGTTTTAGGAGGATTGTTTACTTCTACTGCCTTAACTCTGTTAGTTTTGCCAGCTTTGTATGCTCAATTTGGGAATTTTTTACGACCGCAACAACCTCAGCCAGTTGTTGAAGATGGAAAAGTAGTTAAAGCAGAAATAGCGAAGTGATAAACCTATTAAACTCCCTCAATCAAACTGCACAGTTGCTCGCTATCTGGATTGTCTGAATCTCTAGCTGTCCAAAGTTTTTTATAGGCTTCTAACTCCCCTTTGAACGCATTCATCTGCTGAATTTGCTCCTCAAGCAAATCAATTTTGTGGCTCAATAAGTCTTGCACCAGCGGACAAACTGCCATTCCTTGACGGCGAGATACTAAAATTTGCTGAATTTCTTGAAGAGAAAAGTTTAGTCTTTGGGCTTTCTTGATAAATTGCACTTGTCTGGCAGCATCCGCTGTGTAGTAACGGTAACCGCTACTGCTGCGTAAGGCAGGTTCCAGTAACCCTAGGCTTTCATAGTATCGCAGGGTGCCTACAGCAACACCAGTTTGCTTGGCTAGTTCTCCAATTTTTAGTAGCTGCTGTTCTAGGGATTCTGTTTCAAGTTTTGTCATAGCAGTTCCAGGGAAGTTTAAACCATATCAATACTTACTCAATTTAAAAGTCTATAACTATAAAAATCATCCCTACCTAATCTATGGAACGCCATAATCCTTCTGTCCCCTGCCAAAAAACCCGTGAGGGCATTTAGTAGGGGGACAGAAACATTATTTATCGCAATTAGCTAGGGGGCAGTCAGGCGTAGGAGTAGTACAGGGTCTTGCTGCAAAGACAATACTGGCTGTACCTGCTGTCAAAAGAACTGCCGTCAAAGCTGCGAAAGTGAATCGTTTGGTCTGAGTTGCTTTAGTCATGAATTTTTACCTGTGAATTTACGATCGCAAAGTTTATTTGCGAAACTATAAATAGCATAAACCCTGAAGTTGGCTCTAGAGTCAAGAGAGAAACTGTTAATTTTTGTAAAGCTATTAGTTTCTAATGCCAGAATACCAATATCTATCTAAAAGTTACCCTATTTCATCCTAATTTCATTTGGGCGTGTCATTATTTCTAATAATTGTACGCCAACAGTAAATCGAATGAGAGCCCTCAAGTCCAATTTAATTGTTATAGTCAGCGTCGGATTGTTATTTTTGGTAGCCTGTAATAAAGGTGACAAAGCAAGCGATCCAAATAGCAGTCCAGTATCCCCTCCTGTCGCCTCTCAACCTGCGTCTTCTGCTCCCGCCACTGCTCCTGCAACAGGAACTAAAGGGGGGCAAGTTGTAAAGTCTGGAGCTTACTATTTAGAGTTTGTACCTGAAAAAGAAGCTACCGGAACTCATTTAGATGTTTTTTTGCAAAAAGGGGATAAAAAGGAACCCGTTTCTAACGCGAAAGTGACGGCTCAAGTGCAGTTGCCGAATGGAAAGCAGCAAACAGTAGCTCTCAAGTATGATGCTGAGGGCAAACATTATGCTGTACTGTTTCCCGGCAAAGATGCAGGAAGTTATCCCGTGAAAGTGACTGCGGATATTAACGGAGAAAAAGTTGACGGTCGTTTTACCTTCAATCAATAGATAGCTGATTTCCTAATGCGCTCTAACTTATGGGCGCATTAGTTATTTGCAACCAATAACTGCCTCTTGCATTTCCACTAAACTGAATTCCCCCCTATAAATATACTTATACAAGCTCAAAAGCCTCTCATCACAAAAGTTTCAATTGTTGAGTACAAAGTCTGTACCCATGTAGATGATTGATATCTGTTTGCGATCGGCAATTATATTGAATCTACAATAATTGAGCGCGAGATCCTGCCTCAGCTATTGCTGATCAATGGATACAATTTTTCAGCTCAACAGTTGCATCCTTTGTTGAGTAAGATTTTTACGACTTTTAGTACATTTGTATTGGGGAAGTCTAGGTTGAAACTCCGCTGACAATTGCCCATCAGGAACCATCGCGGACTGGGCTGGAGTTCGATCGCACCTTGACAGAGTTAGGGAACGATCGCTTATGATGGGGAGCACGGGGATCGGGTGCATCGCTAGGCTAGCCTTTGGCAATGGCAAAGCTGACGGACTGGGGTTAGATCGCGAATTAGAAGTGATGATGTCAACATAGCTACTTAAAAAAATCTAAAATTAGCTAACAAGGCTTCTAGAGCGTGCGGCGAACTCTTTCATTCCTGAAACAATGATTATCTACCGAATAAAGTGATTTTCCCAGCAGTGGAAGACTCCGTGGCAAACACTGTTGGATTGATTGGCTCAAACTATAAGCAATACAAATATGTATATTCAGAATCAATTTAGTTGCTTTCTTATTGGAGAAGGAACTTTACCTATTCAATTTGCTGAAATTCTTTTAGATCGGGGTCATCAGATTTTCGGTATTATCTCTCTTGATGAATCGATAAGTAACTGGGCCAAGGCAAAGGACATACCTTACATCCAGCCAACAGATAATCTCATAGCATTTTTAAGACAACAGCCTTTTGATTACCTATTTAACATTGTCAACAGGTCGCTATTACCCAAAGATATTTTGGAGTTGCCGCGCCAGCTAGCGATCAATTACCATGACGCCCCACTGCCGAAGTATGCGGGGCTAAATGCTACCTCTTGGGCTTTGATGCACCGGGAGAAGACTCATGGGGTGACGTGGTATGTGATGAGCGATTCGGTGGAGGGCGGCGATATCCTGAAGCAGGTTGCTATCGATATTACTGATGAGGATACGGCTTTTACTCTCAATAACAAATGTTATGAAGCAGCAATCCGTTCGTTTGAAGAGTTAGTTGATGAGATCTCCAGTGGTCAAGGGTTAGCGAACAAGCAGAACCTGGATGAGCGAACCTATTTGGGACACTCAAAAAGACTTTTTGCTGGAGGTGTACTGTCGTTCAATCGTTGTGCCGATGATATCGATGCCGACATTAGGGCATTGGACTTTGGTTCCTACCCCAATGCCCTTGGTGTGGCGAAGTTGGCTATAGGGAGCGACTTGATCATTATCCCCAAACTCGAAGTTAAGGATGACCTATCTAAGTCGTCTCGAGGAACGATAACAGCGATCGAACCCAGCTTCCTGACGGTTTCTACAGCAAGTTACGAGGTAGCGCTGCGCCAGGTGCTGACCATCGATGGTCAAGCGTTATCGATTCCTGATTTGGTCGAGAGATTTGGGCTAGAAGTTGGGTATAAGTTTAAGGACATTGAGCCGGATAGGGCGAGGCGTATTGAAATGTTTGATGGATTAATTGCTCAGCACGAGGATTTTTGGGTAAAGAAATTGGCGACGTTACAGCCCATCACGGTTCCCTATGCAGATCAGCGGACGGCATCGCACTTGAATCAGAATCACTACACAAGTGTAAAGATGTCCATACCGCATGAGGTCACAACCTTTCTGGAGGAGTGTCATCCCGCTTGGAATCAGAGCGACTTCCTGTTTGCTGCTTTTGCCACTTATCTGTTTCGTATTGGAGGAACGGGATGTTTCGATATCGGATTTAGAAATGTCGAGCTGCAACGGGAGTTCGTAGGACTGGAAGGCTGTTTTGCCTCAATAGTTCCTTGTGGCGTAGATATAGACTACGAGCAAAGTTTTGAGGAAGTTTTTAAAGCCATTGAGGAGCAGGTGGAGTTGACCAAACTTCACAAGACTTATGCGCGTGATGTCGTAGCTAGGTATCCGGCTCTTCGTTCATTGCCTGAGCTCAGTCGTGAGCCGATGTTTCCGGTGGTCGTAGAGCTGGTAGAAAAACTAGACGAACACCAAGCCGGGTTTGGTAATGAGTTGACCCTGGTCATTCCATCACAGGGGAAAGAATGCGGTTGGCTCTATAACACCGAGGCATTGGATGGTGACAGCATTGCCAGGATGTTGGATCAGTTTGCTACTTTTTTGCAAGGTATTGTAGCTGACCCCAAAGGGCGCGTTGCCGATCTGCCTCTGTTATCTGAGCCAGAGTGTCACAAAATTCTGGTGGAGTGGAATGATACTCAGGCAGATTACCCCAAGGATAAGTGTATCCATCAGTTATTTGAGGAGCAGGTCGAGCGGACGCCTGATGCGGTGGCGGTAGTTTATGAAGACAAACAGTTGACCTATCGGGAACTGAATGCAAGAGCGAATCAGCTAGCGCACTACCTGCAAAAACTGGGGGTAGGACCAGAGGTTCTAGTGGGGATTTTCGTAGAGCGATCGCTTGAGATGATGGTGGGACTTCTGGGTATCCTCAAAGCCGGTGGAGCCTACGTGCCTCTAGATCCTGCGTATCCGAAAGAACGTCTAGCGTTCATGCTGTCAGACTCACAGGTGTCGGTGCTATTGACCCAAGAGAAGTTGCTAACTGGATTGCCTGAGCAAGGTGCGTATGCGATCTGCTTGGATACAGGTTGGGGGTTAATTTCTCAGGAGAGTGAGGAGAATCTCAACAGCGGGGTTAATCCCGCCAACTTGGCTTATATAATTTACACCTCTGGGTCAACCGGGAAACCAAAGGGAACGATGATTGTCCACCAAGGACTGGTCAATTATCTTACCTGGTGCATAAAAGCCTATGCAGTAGCCGATGGGGTTGGTTCTCCGGTTCATTCTTCGATCGGCTTCGACGCGACCATTACCAGCTTATTCTCTCCCCTATTGGTAGGACAGAGGGTAGTCTTCCTCCGAGACAAGCAGGAGATAGAGGCTCTTAGTGCCGTCTTGTGTTCTCAAAGTAATTTTAGCCTCGTCAAAATCACCCCGGCCCATCTGGCACTACTCAGTGAGTTATTACCCAGCAAGCAGGCGGCGGGTCAGACAAGAGCCTTAATTATCGGTGGCGAGGCTCTCTCGAAAAAGAGCATTTCATTCTGGCAGACTCACGCACCTGAAACTAGACTAATCAACGAATACGGTCCAACAGAAACGGTTGTTGGATGCTGTATATATGAGGTTCCGAATCAGACCTCCCGATCGGGTTTGGTTCCAATTGGTCGTCCTATTGCCAATACTCAGCTTTATATATTGGATCGGTCTCTCCAACCCGTCCCCATCGGAGTCACGGGTGAACTGCACATCGGTGGCGACGGTTTAGCGCGGGGCTATCTCAATCGGACAGAGTTGACGACCCAGAAGTTTATCCCCAACCCCTTTAGTAACCAACCCGGATCACGTCTGTACAAAACTGGGGACTTAGCTCGCTATCTACCGGACGGCAACATCGAGTTTCTCGGTCGTATCGACAATCAGGTGAAAATTCGTGGCTTCCGCATCGAGCTCGGCGAAATTGAGGCAGTGCTGATGCAAAACCGGGCTGTCCAGGATGCCGTAGTTATAGACCAGGAGTACGCCCTTAATGACAAGCGCCTAGTTGCCTATGTGGTTCCCAGCCAGGAGCAAGTCCTCTCCATCAGTGAACTGCGTCGCGACCTAAAGCAGAAACTGCCCGAGCACATGATACCTTCTGCATTTGTGCAGCTCGAAGCGGTGCCGCTGACGCCCAACGGTAAGGTCGATCGCCGCGCTCTGCCAGTGCCTGACGGGACAAGATCGAATCTAGAAGAAACTTTTGTGCCGCATCTTACGCCTTTTGAGGAAGTGCTCGCGGGCATCTGGAGCGAAGTTCTCAGGCTGGAGTGGGTGGGCATTCACGACAACTTCTTTGAGTTGGGGGGACATTCCTTACTCGCTACCCAAGTCATTTCTCGCGTGCGCGAAGCTTTCGGAGTAGAACTCCCCCTGCATACTCTCTTTGAGGAGCCTACCCTAGCTGGCTTGGCCAAAAGCGTCGAGACAGCCAGTCGAGCCGAAAAAGGCAGTTTACAGGCTCTGCCCATTAGTCCGATCTCACGGGAGGGAGACCTGCCTCTGTCCTTTGCTCAGCAGCGGCTGTGGTTCCTCGACCAATTGATGTCTGGGACACCCCTATATAACCTCCCTAACGCTCTTGTCTTGAAAGGTTCGCTCAACGTGACGGCACTAGAGCAGAGCTTAAGTGAAATTGTGAGGCGTCACGAAGCTCTACGGACTACCTTTAGTGCTGTGAATGGGCAGCCAATTCAGGTCATTCATGCGCCTGTTACCTTGCTGTTGCCGATAGTAGACCTCCGTGAACTTCCTGAGACTGAACGGGAGGTAGAAGCTCAACGGTTAGCTACTGAGGAAGGTCAGCGCCCCTTTGACTTGGTTAATGAACAATTGTTGCGCGTCAAACTCTTGCACCTGGGAGAAGAGGAACATTTGCTCCTCTTGACCATGCACCACATAGTCTCCGACGGCTGGTCTATTGGTGTGTTTATGCGGGAATTGACGGCGCTTTATGAAGCTTTTTCCACTGAGAAGTCCTCGTCATTGCCTGAACTACCTATCCAATATGCTGACTTTGCTGCCTGGCAGAACGAGTGGCTCGTCGGTGAGGTGTTGGATGTTCAACTTAACTACTGGAAGCGGCATCTAGGCGGTCAGTTGCCCGTGCTGGAGTTGCCGACCGATCGCCCGCGACCTCCTGTTCAAACTTATCGAGGTGCAAGGGAATTTCTGGAACTGCCTAAGAAAAGTACCGATGCCCTCAAAGCGCTCTCGCAGCAGGAAGGCGTTACGTTGTTTATGACCTTACTGGCAGCCTTCCAGATACTGCTCTACCGATATACAGGTCAGGAAGACGTTATTGTGGGTTCTCCCATTGCTAATCGCAACCGTGCTGAAATCGAAGGGTTGATTGGATTTTTTGTCAATACTTTGGTGCTACGAACTGAGCTTTCAGGCGACCCAAGTTTTCGGGAATTGTTAGGCCGGGTGCGTGAGGTGGCTTTGGGAGCCTATGCTCACCAGGATTTGCCTTTCGAGAAGTTGGTAGAGGAACTGCAACTCGAACGGGATTTGAGCCGTAACCCCCTGTTTCAGGTGATGTTTGTTTTCCAGAATGCCCCGATATCGGCTCTGGAGTTTCGGGGTCTAAGTCTAACCCCTGTGGAAGTCCATAACGGCACAGCAAAGTTTGATTTAACCCTTGAACTAGAAGAGAGTGCGGAGGGCATCAGGGGCTGGTTTGAATACAACACAGACTTGTTCGACCCCCTCACTATCACCCGGATGACGAATAATTTTCAGACCTTGCTGGAAGGCATCGTCGCAAACCCAGAACAGCGCCTATGGAATCTGCCCCTCTTGAGTGGATCCGAACAGCATCAACTGTTAGTGGAGTGGAATAAGACCCAGACAGATTACCCCAATCAAGCCTGTATCCATCAGTTATTTGAAGCCCAAGTAGAGCGTACACCCGATGCCGTCGCGGTGGTCTTTGAAGAGGAACAGCTAACCTACCTCCAGTTGAATCAACGAGCGAATCAACTAGCACACCACCTGCAAAAATTCGGTGTCGAGCCAGAGATGTTGGTCGGAATTTGTGTAGAGCGATCGCTAGAGATGATCGTAGGACTCCTAGGCATTCTCAAGGCTGGTGGGGCTTATTTGCCGTTAGACCCATCGTATCCCCAGGATCGTCTAGCCTTCATGCTGGAAGATGCCCAGGTGTCGGTGCTATTAACCCAACAGAAGCTAGTCTCCGGTTTTTCCGAGTACAAAGCACAGCGTTTGTGCTTGGACACCAACTGGGAAGTAATCGCCCAAGAGAATGAGGAAAAACCTGTCAGCAGCGTGACGACTGATAACCTGGCTTACACGATCTACACTTCAGGTTCTACAGGGAAACCCAAAGGAGTGCTGGTAACGCATCAAAACCTAGTCCACTCCACCAACGCTCGTATTTCTTATTACAGCGAACCCGTCACCAGTTTCCTATTACTTTCGTCGTTTGGCTTTGACAGTTCGATCGCAGGCATCTTTTGGACATTGTGCCAGGGAGGCATACTTGTACTACCACCAGCAAAGTTCCAACAAGAGCTGTTAAAGCTTACAAAGTTAATTGCTCAACATCAGGTATCGCATTTATTGAGTCTTCCATCTCTCTATAACGTGATTTTGGACCAAGCAGAACCACAACAGCTCACTTGTCTTGGTAGTGTTATTGTCGCAGGCGAACCGTGTTCCAGAGAGTTGGTTGAACGCCATACTAAGCTGCTGGCTCACGCATCTTTGTTCAACGAATACGGCCCAACAGAAGGAACGGTCTGGAGCAGTGTATATCATTGTCAGTCTTCGGGACTCAGAACACAGGTTCCGATTGGTCGCCCTATTACCAATATGCAGATCTATCTGCTGGATAAATATTTGAATCCAGTTCCCATTGGTGTACCGGGCGAGATCCACATTGGTGGTGCAGGCATCGCCAGAGGCTACCTCAACCGCCCCGAGTTGACCAAAGATAAATTTATCCCCAACCCCTTTAGCAATGAACCAGGGACACGCCTTTATAAAAGTGGGGATCTAGCTCGTTATCTACCCGACGGCAACATTGAGTTTCTCGGTCGCATAGATAATCAAGTCAAAATCCGTGGTTTCCGCATCGAACTGGGGGAGGTTGAGTCAACTCTATCGCAATATCCTAAGGTGAAGCAGTGTGTAGTAACAGCAAGGGTTGACTATGAAAGCGACAAACGTTTAGTTGCCTACATTGTTTCCAAGCAACAGCAGAAACCTACTACCGACGAACTACGATGCTTCCTCAAGCAAAAGCTCCCTGACTATATGGTGCCATCAGCCTTCGTTTTCTTAGACACCCTACCCCTAACACCCAACGGGAAAATAGACCAGCGCATCCTGCCCGCACCCAGCGAGCTCAGGCAAGATCCAGCAACTACCTTTGTGCCTCCCAGCGATGATTTAGAAATCCAACTAACAAAAATTTGGGAAAACGTTTTACGCAAAAAGCCCATCAGTGTGAAGGACAATTTCTTTGACGTGGGAGGACACTCTCTACTAGCCGTGCGCCTATTGGCACAAATCGAGAAAGCATTCGGGAAAAATCTCCCCCTGGCTACCCTCTTCCAATCACCAACCATTGAGCAACTGGCCAGCATTATCCGCCAGAAAGGATGGTCAGCACCTTCTTGGCAAACGGTGGTGACAATTAAACCCGGAGGTTCTAAACCGCCTTTGTTCTTTTTCCATGTACTTGGCGAGGGTCTAAAGTTTTGTCGCCCTTTGGCCGGTCATCTAGATCCTGAACAACCCATTTATGGGCTAGCAGTAGGGATTATGGAGGAAGTTTATTTGAATAAGATTGAGGATCTTGTGGCTCACTACCTCAAAGAAATGCGAATCATCCAACCTGAAGGTCCTTATTTTCTAGCAGGTATATATTGCGGGGGCCGAGTAGCCTATGAGGTGGCCCAGCACCTCCATACGCAAGGTCAAAAGGTAGCTCTGCTAGCCTTGTTAGATACTTTAAAAGATGATAAAGCCATCAAAATAATGCCAGTCGAAGAGCGGGTGTTGGCGCACTGGAATAACTTTTTACGAATTGGCCCCGCCTACTTGTTAAGCCAGAGGAGGGTAGAGGAAGCCAAGAATCGGCTAATGAGTATTTACTGCGAGTTTTACGAGCGTATGGGGCGTCCTTTGCCTCCAGCTTTCCAAAGCTTCACTTATCGAAAGAAAAAAGAGGAGGGAAATACGGAGTGGGCGTTCGCACCAAAGGGGGTTTACCCGGAGCGAGTGACCCTCTTCCGGCCTATCGAGAACATGGCCTTCTTAGAAGCTGATTTGGGATGGAGCGAACTGGCTCCGGGAGGATTGGAGATCCATGATATTCCTGGCAATACCTTTAGTATGCTACAAGAACCCCACGTAAAGGTACTGGCTGAAAAATTGAGGGATTCCATAGATGGTGTGCAGGCGGATGATTTATAGAACCCATTTGATACAGCGTATTCCAGGTTGATAAAGTGTAGGGACACAGCGAAAACCTTTGTTCCTAGGGGGATACAATGATCTGGGGGGTACTTCATAAACGTGGAATCTGCTGTATTTATTGGTGTAAGTGTAAGCCCTGTGGGATATGAATTTCAGTTCTTTTGCCACGATCTCCCCATGATTTATCGTCATGTGGCTATTAAGGTATGTGAGACGACTTGTTTGTCTGCCTGATTTTTTCAGAAAAGATGCCAACTGGGTTCTAAGCTGTTACGCATTTAAATTGGAAATTCCGGATAGGCTAGAAGCCCGTCCCACAAGAGTTGTATTGATTTTTGACCGACAGTTTAAATGTAGAACAGCTTATATCATGTCCTGTCGATTAACCATGATTAAAGTTTTGTCTCCGGCCACCAATAGACTGGACTTCTCCCATACAAATGTACTAACAGTCCTAAAACTCTAACTCAACAAAGGATGCAAATGTTGATCTGAAAATTTATACCCATTGATCAGCAATAGCTGACGCAGGATCTCGCGCTCAATTGTTGTAGATTCAATATAATTGCCGATCGCAAACAGATATCAATTATCTACATGGGTAGCTAATTATTTACTCAACAATTGAAACCTTTGTGATGAGAGGCTTTTGAGCTTGTGTAAGTATATTTACAGGGGAAGTTCAGACTAAGGAGCCGATCGTATTTCGATCGCACTTAATTTCTTATTTCGTTACCTGAGTTTTTTTTGAACTGGAAAAACACTCGACCTGCCAAACTTTGAAAGTAAATGCCGCCGACGGTAATTAAAAAGACGAAATAAGCCATCGCCTGCACGACATAGAGCTTATCCGTGTAGCCAAACAGCGCGCTCAGCAACAAACCGGGAAACTTTTCTTGGGGAAGCAGTTGCGAGGTATTCCACACCATCGGCCCGAGAATGCAAGAGTGCACTTTTGCAAATCTTTCGTAATAGAAACATAGCCCTGCTGACTCGCGATTTGCTTGCGATAAAATATTCACCGCGCTGTCAAATAATCCCAAAGTAGATACCACTAAACCCGCTACAATGAAGAGCAATAAAATGCCCATATATTTGAAAAACAGACGGATATTAATTTTCACTCCCCATTTAAACAGCAGTACGCCAAGTCCGGCTGCTGAAAGTATCCCTCCCAAAGCGCCGAGGGCTGGAATAATGCCTTGTTGAAACTTAGCGACGACAAACAAAACAGTTTCAAATCCTTCGCGTAAAACAGCAATCAAAACTAAACTAAATACGCCCCAGCCGGCATGAGAATTTTGCGTTAATGCAGCACTTACGGCGCTTTCGACTTCGGCTTTCATAAATCGCGCTTGCTTGGTCATCCAGAGCAGCATCCAGCTCAGCATTACTATTGCTAAAACCCCAAAAGTTGCCTCTAGCAGCGATTCCATAATTGGTGCAAAAGGCTGATTGGATGCGGACAAAATTTGAATAGTCCAGCCGAAAAGTACACCTATCAAAGCGCTGGCAATCAGTCCAACGCCAACACCGCCGAAAACCCAAGGACTTAAATAACTTTGTCCGGATTTTTTGAGGCAAGCTAGAACAATTCCGACAACTAAGGCTGCTTCGACTCCTTCGCGGAGAGTAATTACAAACGTGGGCAATGCTTCGCCAAAATTCATTTTTTTATGGTGGGAATGGGAGTGGTTAATGATCGAGGTAATTGGCAGATTATTTACCAATTACCGCTGTTGATGAGAGTAATCTTTTTAAGAGGCGGGTTTCAGAACTTTTTGGCTGTCGCCTTCGATCGTTTTAACTAGCTGGTTGACTTGTTCGGTTGTTTTCACGGGGGCGGGGGGTGCGATCGCCGTTGGCCAATTTGTCTTCAGTTCAGTCATGTTAGCAACAATTGCTTTGTCAATTTCCGGGCTGGTTTTAGCCACTTGTTCGGCGATATCTTTGTACAGCATTTCCGCGTACATGACGAAACCCCGTGAATCTTGGTATTCAATAATTGCGGAAATTTTGCCGTTAGCAACTGCGGCTCCGTACTCGGAATTAGCTGTATCCAGCAAGCCGTTAATCACTTGCAGCACGAATTTCGGATCTTTTCGCTGCGCTTCGGGAAGGGCGGCAATTGCTCCGTCAACTGCTTGCATTGATGTGTCAAATTCCGCCTTCACTTGAGCCGGATCTTTTGCACCCGCTTTAACTAAATCCTGCAATTTAATTAAAGTAGCCTTAAATTCAGGAATTTTGCGTTCTGAAAGCTGGTCTTCCACGTCGGCATAAATTTCTTCTACCGGGTGACCGATGTGCGGTTCGGCTTGGTCTGGCTTGCCTTGATCCAAGAGTTCTTGGGCTACGAAAAGATGCCCTTTCATTAAGCCCATTTTAGTCATGTAGTCTACATCTTTGGCTTCACCTGTGAGGACAACATCTTCAATAGTTACCAAGTCTTTGATTTGGTCAAATTGGGGTTGAGTAATGACATTTTTTGAGACTAATTCTTCGACTTTGCCGTAAGGGCGGCTGGCTTGAATTTTGTTAGAAAGTGCCGGTACTCCTAGCTTGGCTTCGAGTTTATCTAACTCCGAAAGAATGGCAGTATTGATATTGATCCCGCCTTTGCCGCCGTGGTTCATGCTGTGATCGCTTGTGGATACGGGACTGGCTGTAGCAGCGGGTGAGGGTGTGCTGTCGGTGTTGCTGGCTGTGGGGGAAACGCAACCAGCCAGAGCAACGAGGATGGCTGTAGCAGTGACTGTAGGTAATAAACGAAAAGTTGATAACATGGCAGTTGCTAATTTTTACGTTATGTGCATTTTGGTTCACAAGTTATTAAGAAACTTTCTCAATTATTTGCGAGGTATTTATTTTACCTATTTGCGATCGAGCTTGTCAAATAATTTCATACTTTATTTGAATCGGCGCACCCTGGTAGCAGGATTTGGTTTAAGTGATGACTTCAAATACACCCATGCAGCCAGCTTCGGCGATCGCATCTTGATGGGGATGAAACATATATTTTCCAGGGTAGCCGTAGGTAAATTCTAAGATATGTCTTTCAGCTACTCCCATTGTGATGACATCAGTTCTTTCACTGGGAGTTAAAGTCATTCCCGTGCGATATACGTCAAAAAAGTTGGCGTGCAAGTGGAACGTTACTGCTGCTTCGTACTCAATCATGTTGAGAACGTACAGCCGAACTAGCTGATTTTTATAGATAGAAATAGGGTTTTTCATGTAATAATCTGGCAAGCCGTTAAAAGCGTAAAGTTCGTTCTTTTCGTCTTCGTTTACGTCGTATCCTCCCATGATTAACATGATTTCATCGGCGGGAGGGCGGGGTTTGGGCGGATCGATGATGAACATTCCATAAAGTCCTTTACCGATATGGCGAGTTACAGGAGCAATATGGCAGTGATATAGATGCACTCCGTAGGGATTGGCATCGAATTCATAAATAAATACCGAACCGTTTTTCACTGGTTTAACGCCATCCATTTCGCTGGTATGAACGCCGTGAAAGTGCAGCGAATGAGAATGTCCGGCTTTGTTATAAAAAATGACGCGGATACGATCGCCCTCAGTTGCCCTTAATGTCGGCCCCGGCACGCGATTGTTGACGTTCCAGGTGTTGAAAGTGACGGCGCTGTTAAGTTGGACGATCGAAGTATTAGCTTCCAGGCGAAATTCGCGTACCGTGCGCCCGTTTTCGCGCGTCACCGTGCCGTAATCAAAATCCCGCGCAATTTGCATCGGGTTGATATTGCTGATGGTGAGTGCATCTGCGGGGATGGGCGGTATTCTCGCGACTGATGTCGGTTTGCGAGTCAAGTTTTGAAGTGCGATCGCGCTGCCCGCTACCCCTGCACCAGCTATTCCTAGCTGTAGCAGTTGGCGGCGACTCCAGCGCCCCGGCTTTTTCATGCCGGGACGATCGGATAAATCTGTCATACTTATTGAAAAAAATTCTCAAAAAAAATTAACTCGTGCTTGATTATAAGACATTACCCGCTTGTTGTCAATTATTGTCAACTGTTATCTTTTTCTGGGAAGTCAGAAGATTTCATGCTGATTTCATCTCAGTATGTGAGGTTAGATGTTGGGGTAGATGCTGCCGATCGCTAACAATGTATAGTCTTTATCAGAAAGATGAGGTACTATCCGGCATAGGGCATAGGGCATAGGGCATAGGGCATACCTCACTTTTTTGAGAACCGCTATATAAGGATTTACCACTATAAATTAGAGTTATGAGAGTTTTGCTAGTTGAAGATGAGCCAGATTTAGGGAAAGCGATCGATCGCACTTTAAAGCAGGAAAAATATATAGTTGATTGGGCTTTGGATGGCAGTGAAGCTTGGGAATATTTAGACAGTCAGTGGACGCAATATAACCTGGCTATTTTTGACTGGTTGCTACCAGGATTGTCAGGATTGGAACTGCTGCGGAGATTGCGTGCTAAAAATAGCGCCCTGCCCGTTTTGATGCTAACAGCAAAAGACCGAATGGAAGATAAAGTGGCGGGACTAGACGCCGGGGCTGACGATTATTTAGTTAAACCGTTTGGGATGGCGGAACTGTTAGCAAGATTGCGGGCTTTGCAAAGGCGATCGCCCCAAATTCAACCGCCACAGCTACAGGTAGGAAATCTGGTTTTGGACTGCGGAACACGCACTGTGTGCCATCTAGATCGAAATGGCAACAGCCAGATAATTTCTTTAACAAACAAAGAGTTTCAACTGCTACAATACTTTATGAAACATCCCAACCAAATTATCACCACTGACCAAATTCGCAATCAGCTATGGGAGGCGAGTGCAGATACCTTTAGCAATGTGGTAGCAGCTCAAGTGCGCTTGCTGCGGCGCAAACTTGAGTCTGTTGGCGGCACGAATTTAATTGAAACCGTACACGGCGTCGGATACCGCATGAGAAATTAAAGTAGGGCGCATTGGTGACAAGTTAAGGCTCAAAGCCAGTTGTCAAGGGGATTTTCGGAGGTAGCTCAAAGAAAAAAGGTTCTCCA
>NZ_JAUBQW010000121.1:0-19684 GCF_036701485.1 Microcoleus sp. Pol11C3
CCCGCGCCGACACCAACTCCGGCGCCAACTCCGACACCACCGACGCCCGCGCCGACACCAACTCCGGCGCCAACTCCGACACCACCGACGCCCGCGCCGACACCAACTCCGGCGCCAACTCCAATTCCGACTGAGACTCCGACGCCCGCGCCCACTCCGACGCCTGCGCCGACTCCGGCGCCCACTCCGACGCCCGCGCCCACTCCGACGCCTGCGCCGACTCCAATTCCGACACCGACTCCAGCGCCAACTCCGACGCCCGCACCCATTCCAATTCCGACACCACCGACGCCCGCGCCAACTCCGACGCCCGCGCCCACTCCAACTCCTGACACAGATGATTGCCTGCTGGATGACCTCAACGCCCCGCAACTCGACGCTGCTGCCATCACCGCGAACCCCGTCCAACAAACTCTCAACGGCGGTGAAGGTTCCGATTTCATCATGGGCGGCGGCATCAATGAGTCAATTAACGGGCTTGCTGGTAACGACACTCTTTACGGCATGGGTGGCAATGACAATATTGACGGCGGTGCAGATAACGACTCGCTTTTCGGCAATGAAGGCAGCGATTTCATCTCTGGTGGCGCTGGCAACGATACCATCTACGGCGGCAAAGATAATGACACTGTTGTTGGCGGTGATGGCAGCGATTTTCTAAGAGGAGATATCGGCAATGATACTGTTGTCGGCGGCGGTGACAACGATACCATCTACGGCGGCAAAGATGACGATATCTTGCTGGGCGAAGATGGCGACGACTACATTTTAGGCAACTTAGGAAATGACACACTTAATGCTGGAAACGGCAACGATATTGCGTTTGGCAATGAAGGTGCAGACCTAATTTTCGGTCAACAGGGAAATGACACGCTTTACGGTGGCAAAGAAAACGACAGTCTCGATGGCGGTGAGGGCAACGACTTGCTGTTCGGCGGCAATGAAAACGATGTGCTATGCGGCGACATCGGTAACGATACTATGTACGGTGGCAAAGGCAATGATATTTTCAGTGGCGGTGCTGGTAGCGATTTCCTTTCCGGCGATCTTGGGGATGATACTTTGACAGGCGGTTCGGGAAATGATGTATTTTTCCTAAATCAAAGTTTGGGTAGCGATATCATTACCGATTTCCACAAGGGAGAAGATTTAATTGGGTTGAATCCTGGTTTGAGTTTCAATCAACTCAGCATCACTTCTAGCAACAATCAGACTTTGATTAGCGTCACGGACACCAATCAATTGTTAGCTAAGCTTAACGGTGTTACCCCCGGTATTCTCACCGCTAGCGATTTCACTCAGGTAACAATCTAACTGCCTGTGGTAGGGTGCGCCATAAGCACCTTACTACCAGCGCAACATCGGGTAGGGTGCGCTATAAGCACCGCCCGATAAAGCACGCTTTCTCAATAAGTAAATTTCGGATTGTTTTAATTTTTTAGCCAGGGGCGAACAAGTTAAATTCACAAAGTTTTGATGTGGGTTTCCTGGTTTTCTGTAAGGCGAATGTATCAGGTACTAGCCAGATCAATTCTAAGGCATTCGGAACCATAGATATCTTTTCTGAATTTACCAGGACTAAGGTTCCAAAATGCTATGATGCGCTACTTGTATCGGTGTGCGCCTTCCAAACCTGCAATATAGAGGTTCTACGTTCAGGGATATTTACATTACATCTTCTGAGGTTAATAGCTAGAAAACTCGCAATCGTTACACAGCAAAACATGATTATGGATACAAGTCTCGGATTTCATGCAGGCAGAAAAGTACAAAAAAATCCCCCCTAAAATTTAATCTCACAGATTTCTAATTGTGGTTTTAATTCTGTCGGCTAGCTACTGCATTTTTAGCCTTCTGCTTTCAAGGTGAATCTACCAGCAAATAGCAAACATTCTCATAGGGTATGCGAAATGAACTCAACTTTTGCCAGTATTGATTCACAATCTGTAATCCGCAATTCTCGTTCTAAATCTATTGTCTTCCTTGATTCCGACTTAGATGACTATCAAACTCTTGCGGGTGGCGTGCTTCCCGGCGCAGAGATCATCATTTTAGATAAAAATGGCAACGGAGTCGAGCAAATTACTGCGAAACTGCAAACAATTTATGCTGCGGGAGAAACTGTAGACCAAGTTCACATTTTTTCTCACGGCAATTCTGGCAGCTTGCAGCTAGGGTCTACGACGTTGAATTCGGATAATTTACCGCAATATGAAAGCCAGTTGCAAGGGTGGCGAAATGCACTTAGCGACAAAGCAGATATTGTGCTTTATGGTTGCGATGTTGCTGCGGGTTCGGGAAGCGATTTTGTCGATCGCCTAGGCGAGTTAACCGGGGCTGATATTGCGGCATCTACCGATCGCACGGGTCGCGGTGGTAACTGGAATTTGGAGTTTGCCAAAGGGGATATTGAAGCACCGATAGCCTTGACTCCAGAGGCAATGGCGGATTATCAAGGGGCTTTAAAGACTATTACCGTTACTAACACTAATGATAGCGGGCCCGGTTCATTGAGAAGTGCGATCGCCACGGCTGTTGCCGGCGATACCATTCAATTTGCCTCCACTCTTGCCAGCCAAACAATTACTCTCTCGAACGGTCAACTTGTCCTCAACAAAAACTTGACAATTGATGCAATTGGTGCAGCTAATTTAACCATCAGCGGCAACAATGCTTCGCGGGTTATCCTCACTGAAGGTTCAACCAATGTTACTCTAAAAAACCTGATTGTTGCCAACGGCAAAGTTTCTGGTACTGATCCGAATAATCAGACAACTAGCGCCGGTGGTGGTATTCAAACAGGAGGTAGCAGCACTTTAACTTTAGAAAATTGCCAAGTCAATAATAATGTTGCCGGTTTTGGTGGTGGCATTTACACGGGTTTCCGCAGCACGACGACTGTAATTAACAGCAAGTTTAGCGGCAATGACGGTTCGCTAGCAGATAATACCGAACGCGGTGGCGGGGCGATCGCCACTAAAAGCGGCGGTTCTCTGACTATCAAAGATAGCGAATTTACCAACAACATAGGTAGCATAGGCGGGGCTGTGAATAACTTGTTGGGCAGTCTGACAATTGAAAACTCTAAATTCATCGGCAACCGCACAAATAAAGACGTTGGCGGGGCAGTTTACGTCGATGGTGCTAACGCTTCAGGCCCCAATGCAACTCCGGGCCCTATTCCCGGAAATATCATCATCCGTGGCAGCACTTTCGACGGCAATACTGGGACAAAAGAAGGTGGTGCAGCCTTTATATTTGGTTATAACCAAGATAAAGTGATCTTAGAAAATAGCACTTTTATTAACAACAAGGCTGTAAAAAATGCAGCAGGTCAAGGAGGTTCAGGCGGCGCAATACGTCATGGTAATGCCGAATTGACAGTGACAAACTGCACCTTTGCCAACAACACAGCCGATGAGAACGGCGGCGGCTTGTGGGTTGGAGAAAACGGCAATGTCAGCATTGTAAATAGTACATTTTCCGGCAACAGGGCGGATAAACAGGGCGGAGGAATACTTGTCGGCAACAGAGATTCCTTTTCGACTAACATCGTCAATTCGACTTTTGCTAAGAATACCGCTGGTGGGTATGGAGGAGGTATTACGACTTTTGGAAATCAGCCAATTACTCTCAAAAATTCGATTTTTGATAGCAATACGGCCGGTAATCCTTTTAACGTTAAGCAGCAAACCTCACGAGCATTTATCGACGGCGGAAATAATCTACAATTTCCTGCTAAACTGACGACGACCGATCCTAATGACAATAATGCGACGGCAAATGTGAAGATCGCCGATCCGAAACTCGGTTCTTTGCAAAATATTAACGGCGCTTTCGTGCTGCCGCTGCTAGCAGGAAGTCCTGCCATTGATACCGGTACTGGTGCGGGCGCGCCGGCTGCGGATCAGCGCGGTGTGAGCCGCCCTCAAGATGGTGATAATAATGGAAGTGCGATCGTTGATATCGGCGCTTTTGAATTCACCACTACAGTCACGCCGACTCCGACACCGGCACCGACTCCGACGCCCACAACGGCACCGACTCCGACTCCAACTCCGACACCCGCCCCGACTCCGACTCCGACACCCGCCCCGACTCCGACTCCGACACCGGCACCGACTCCGACTCAGACACCGGCACCGACTCCGACACCCGCCCCGACTCCGACTCAGACACCGGCACCGACTCCAACTCCGACACCGGCACCGACTCCAACTCCGACACCGGCACCGACTCCGACGCCCACAACGGCACCGACTCCGACGCCCACAACGGACACAGATGATTGCCTGTGCGATGGCCTCAACGCCCCGCAACTCGACTCTGCCACCATTACTCCCAACCCCGTCCAACAAACTCTCAACGGCGGTAACGATGGCGATTTCATCATGAGCAGCGGGATCAACGAGTCGATTAACGGACTTGCCGGCAACGATACTCTCTACGGTATGGGCGGCAATGACAACATTGACGGCGGTGCAGATAACGACTCACTCTTCGGCAATGAAGGCAGCGATTTCATCTCTGGCGACGCTGGCAACGATACCATCTACGCTGGCAAAGATAATGACACTGTTGTTGGCGGAGATGGCGAGGACTTTTTGAGGGGAGATATCGGCAATGATACTGTTGCCGGCGGCGGTGGCAACGACACCATTTTTGGCGGTAAAGATGACGATATCTTGCTCGGTGAAGATGGCGACGACTACATTTTAGGCAACTTAGGAAATGACACAATTAATGCTGGAAACGGCAACGATATTGCGTTTGGCAATGAAGGTGCAGACCTGATTTTCGGTCAACAGGGAAATGACACGCTTTACGCGGGCGAAGAAAGCGACAGTCTCTGCGGCGGCGACGGTAACGACTGGCTATTTGGTAACAATGGTTCGGATGTTTTAGACGGTTGTCTCGGCAACGATACCATGTACGGTGGTAATGGTAATGATATCCTCAGCGGCGGTGCTGGTTCCGATTCCCTCAGCGGCGATCTTGGGGATGATACTTTGACAGGCGGTTCGGGAAATGATGTATTTTTCCTAAATCAAAGTTTGGGTAGCGACATTATTAGTGATTTCCGCAAAGGTGAGGATTTAATTGGGTTGAATCCTGGTTTGAGTTTCAATCAACTCAGTATTACTTCCAGCAACAATCAGACTTTGATTAGTGTGACGGACACCAATCAATTGTTAGCTAAGCTTAACGGTATTACGTCCGGTATTCTCACAGCTAGCGATTTCATTAGTCTGTAGTTATTATACTAATACCAATTCGCTATGAAGATACACGCTCATGAGGCTGATCTCTCTCTGGTTGCAACTATATCCTTAGCGTTAGATAAAGTGCAGCTTCATAGTAAATTGGTATAAATCCGGTTTGTCTATACCCTCAATCATTCTGCGTATCCTTCGGCGGTTGAAACCGCTACTAAACCAAGGAAGTCCGCCTCAGCAGACTGAAAGATAAAGGGAGTAGTTAAGCCGGATTTAGTATTATACCATATTTCAATAAAAAGTAGCCAATCATGATAAATATCCTCTAATCTTCTGATGCTCTAGCCCACACTTATTAATCTATTATTCCTAATAAAGCGGACTTGATATTATTCCGTTTTAATACGATCGCACAAATGTCTGTCTTCCTCCTTCACATCGGCATTGGTTCGCAGATAATCTCGCACCCAGTCGCATCCATACTGGAGGAAATCAAGCTGGAAAATTCGCTCTAAATTCCACAAAATTGCTGTTCTATCCTGACCCGCTGAGGCGATGAACTTCCCATCAGGGCTAAAGGTAACTCCGAACACCCCATCGCTATGTCCCTTGAAGGTTTCAAGCTCTTTACCATCGTAGCTCCAAAGTTTAACTGTACCGTCAAAACTGGCTGAGGCGATCGCTTTACCATCAGGGCTAAATGCGACTCCAAACACCCCATTACTGTGTCCTTTCAAGGCTCGGATTTCTGTACCGTCGCGCCGCCAAAGTCTCACCATTCTATCCATACCTGCTGAAGCGATCGTCTTGCCATCAGGGCTAAATGCCACTCCAGCCACCTGACGGCGATGGCTGGTTAAGGTGTGTAGAAGCTTGTAGCTGGGCTTTCCAGAGGCGATCGCATTATCCCACTGCCAAAGTTTGACTCTGCCGTCCACACTCGCTGAAGCAATCATCTCTCCATCAGGGCTAAAAGCAACTCCATTAATGTGATCGGTATGTCCTTTGAGAGTTGCCAATTCAGTACCGTCAATCCTCCAGACTTTGAGCGTTCTGTCCTCACCCGCCGAGACGAGTGACTGTCCATCTGGATGGAAATCAACAGCGAAGACTCTACCCCGATGTCCGGTAAAAGTGTGGAGTAAGGTTCCATCCAGTCGCCACAACCGAACCGTGCTGTCATAACCGCCTGTAGCAATGGTGTCTCCGTTTGGGCTGAAATCTACTCCGAAAACTTTATCAGTTTGTTTAGGGAAGGTACGAATTAAGCTACCATCAAGCCGCCAAAGTTTAACGGTATTATCGCGACTGGCGGTGGCAATTGTCTTACCATCCGGACTAAATTTTACGGTGTAAATTGATGCTTGATGTCCGTTAAGAGTCCGGAGCAAACTGTCCTCAAACTTCCAGAGCGCGATCGGGCCATCCCAACTGGATGAGGCGAGGATTTGCCCGTCAGGACTCCAAGCCACTCCAGAGACGACATCCTTGGCGGCTGGAAGGGTTTTTACGAGAGTCCCGTCAAGCTTCCAAAGTTTGACTGTTCTATCAAGACTTGCCGAGGCGATGAGATTTCCTTGAGGGTTAAAAGCGATTTTGCCTACTGCATCGCTGTGTTCAGTTAGGGTTTGGACTAACGTGCCGTCAAGCTGCCAAAGTTTGACTGTTTTATCCCAACTTGCCGAGGCGATGAGATTTCCTTGAGGGCTGAAGGCAACATCCTTAACTCTATCCGTATGTCCGGTGAGGGTTCTTATTAGTTTACCGTCTGTACTCCAGAGTTTAATTGTTTTATCTTTAGAAGCAGATGCAATGGTTTGACTGTCAGGGCTAAAGGCAACGCTGTCAACTTCATCTTTATGTCCGGTGATAGTTCTCAGCGGTTTGCCGTCTGTACTCCAGAGTTTAATTGTTTTATCTTTAGAAGCGGAAGCAATAGTCTGACCGTCAGGTGCTATCGCGACTTTTGTAACATCATTGGTATGTCCTTTTAAGGTTTGCCATAAGGTATACGTTGGCTTTTCGTTGGGTAACTTTGTATTGTTTCTGCGCCAAAGTTTGACTGTCTTATCCCCAGAACCAGAAACAATTAGATCTCCTCTGGAGCTAAATACGACATCCCAAACCGTATTATTGTGCCCTTGAAGTGTTGCCAACTTTGTACCGTCTTTTTTCCAAATATCGATGGTTTTGTCGGCCGAAGCTGAGGCAATGAGTTCGCCATCAAAGCTGAAAGTGACATCATTAACCACATTATCATGCCCCAATAAATGGTTATACTCAACAGCTCCATAAACAGCCTGATGGAGAGATTCCTTAACAGATTTCTCGATCTCGGCCTCTGCAACACCCAACTTTTGCAATCGTCGTTTTGCTGTGATGGCTTGTACTAATGCGTCTAACTTTTGATTTGAGGCGAATAGCGCTTCGGAAGATTTGGCGATCGCTTTGATTTCGCTTACAGCAGTTTGGCGATACTGAAAATAAACCGCTAGCCCCAATACACAGGCTAGAATTAATGCCATACTTACTACAACCAGCAAAAACCTTTGCCGCCTGGAACTTTTTTTCTCTAGCGCTAATCTTTTTTGTTCCTCTGTTAGTCTGGCTTCAACTTCTTTGGCCCGTGCTGCTTCTAGTGCTTGCTGCACTTCTTTTCTGTCAGACTCTTGGCTGGCTCCTAAAAATTGATAATCCAAATCACTCAAGCTTTTTCCTTGTAACCAAGTTTGAGCATCTTTGAGAGCTTGTCCGCGTAAGAGTCGCGATTCATCCGTTTGTTTTGAAGCAATCCAAGCATTGAAAGTTTGAGAGTAAGGACGCAAATAACCGAGTTTTGTTTCTACCCATTCCAGGTTAAATACTTGTTGATAAATAGGGTTTCTTACCTGCCAAAAACCTTGCTTTTTCACCACTAAACCAGACAGCAATAGTTCTACCTGTTCTGATGAGTCATCGGTTGGCACTTCTACTCCTTGTAAGATTTGCTGATAGATACCCAACAATCTCCCAGTCTTTTGTCCATTGTGCAGGATGCGATCGCGGATCGTCCGCAAATGTTCTGGCTCATCTTGGGATTCCCATTTATTGATTATCTTTTCTCTAACCACCGACTCAACAAAAAATCCCTCTGTCCCCGGTGGTACGATCAAAGTGCCGCTTTCGGATTCTGCTGCTACTTTTACGACTAACAGACATAGTTTTTGGGTCAGAAATGGCTGTCCGCCCGTCCAACTCAATATTTCTTTAATTACTGCTTGGGCATTAGTGATAATAGTTTCTAATCCCTTCCCTAATGGCTGGGATTCTGATAATTTAAAACCCTGCAAATCTATGGCATGACCAATATTAAAAGGTGTTCGTTTTTTATCGACAATTAAATCGCTGGGTGTGGCAACTCCAAAAATTGCAAAACAAATGCGATTATATTCTGGATTAATCGCTCGTTGATTATAACAAAATCTGATTAAAGCGAAAAAATCATCAACTGGAAAACCCAAACTTAAAATACTATCAATTTCATCGACTAATATAAAAAATCGCTGCTCCGGAAATTTCCCCAATAATATCTCTTCGATAAATTGACTCAATCTTTGCATGAGGGAAATTTCTTCTTGTTCTTTCCACCATATTTTCAAATTAACTTTCTCTACAAGATTGAAACCGCGCCACAAATCGGCTGCCATTCCTTTATACCACTGTAAAGGGGTGATATTTTCGCTACCAATATGGGTCATGTCAATGGTGCTACATTGAAAACCTTCTGCTTGCAGTCGATGTTGAGTGCGGACTAATAAGGAAGATTTACCCATTTGTCGCGAGTTGAGGATGTAACAAAATTCTCCAGCTTTTAAGGCTTCATAAAGTTCGACATCTGCTTGTCGTTGGACATAGGTAGGTGCATCACTAGCGAGACTGCCACCAATTTGGTATGTAACCTTGGTCATGCCGTTTATGGGTTAATTTAACTGTAAGTATCTAGTGAGTTTATTGAGAGGCGAGGATGTGGTGCGACCGCTTCATTCTAGGATAACTTACGCAAATAAAATCTCAAACCTCGCTCTAAATAAAGTTAGGCGAACCAAAATATAGGCGGTACAACTCGCAGCTTAGCGTACAGCGGTTGTTATCGATATGAATCAGCCCCATACTAACTAATTTACAAGCTACTATCGGATCTAATTCCACGCCACGCTCAGATTTTACCACTTGTTTAAGTGCAATTGCGAGTTCGGGTTCTTCTTGCACTGTCACCCAAAAATTTCGCAAGTAATCTTTATAAATTCCTCCTATTGTGGGAGCTTCTTGTAGTAGCTGATCTAGCGTTACACTATTTTGACAAAGGTGGTAAAAAGCCAGCCGCACCAGATAAGGATGTCCCCCCACCATTGCCATCAGTCGCTCGGCATCGGGGCTATCTTTCCAATCCAGTCCGTGACGCTGCGCTAAAGCAAGTATCTGCTCTTCTGTAAAATAGGGCAATTGCAGGGGCAAACCGATATTAAAAGGCGATTGAGTGAGCTTTAAAGGAATATAATTTTCTGTGGAGTGAAGGACGATTAACCGCAGTTTTTCCAAGGTTTTAATCCGCTTTGCTTCTTCATGCCAGCTTCGCAGCAGCGGCAAAAATTCTCTGGCAATTTTTGGATACTCAAAAATTCTATTGACTTCATTTAAAGCTAAGACAAGGGGCATTTTTATTTCTGCTAATACATATTGTTGCAAATAGATGGTGCAGCTTACTTTGCTACCCATATCTTCATCCCAATAATCATCTAATAGAGGTGGCAATTTTAGGTGACGGCTGATGTTGGCACAAAACCACCGTAAAAATTTATCTAGGTTGTCTAAAACAGATTCCTCGGCTTGCTGAAAATCCAAACTTACAGTTCGGTAGCCAAGAGAATTAGCGCGATCTAAAATCCGTAGTAGGAGGGAACTTTTACCCATCTTCCTGGGAGCTTTAATCCGCAGAACACTTCCAGGTTTGGCAATCTCTTGATACGCGAGTTCTTCAATTAGCAGGTGAGGGATATAAAATGGCGAACCGAGGGGTACGGGAGAGCCGGGATATTCTAAAGGTTTTGCTAGACATTGGGTGCGGGTGAATTGTTGAATTAATTCTAGTTCATCTACCGTCAGGGAACGCAATTCTAGAGAGGAGCGAAAATTTGATTTGCTAATAGGTTTCTGCAAGATTTCAGAGACAGATTGCCACAAGCCGGAGGCGATATTTCTCAGGTAATGCTCTCCGTAATGAGAGGCAGATGCGATGCTTGTATAAGTCTTTCCTTCCCAAACTTGGCGGAGTATGATTTCTTGTACGGGATGTAAATCTTTTTGCAATCGGGCACGAGTTAGCTGTAGTACCTCATCTATCGTCATAATTTGCAATTATCCCGTGAGTGTATCGTTGATATTATCACTTATAATTGACTGTAAAGCCGATCGCGATCGGCTATTTGATAGCTACGCCAGCCTATGGCGATATTTGTCAGGGGATCACAGGTCAAATCTGTTAAATCTCCCCGCAGCAAACTAATCTCAATAAAGGATTCACTGGTCACTGAGTGGCATAACCCAATTTCAAGAGGCACTGGCGGGGTTCCCTTTCAGGTAGCAACGCTCAGTTTTTCTCCCTCGTTGGCCAAAATGTCATGCAGGTGTCACAGTTGGCCCTGAAGCCACCATTAAAGATGTGACAGTTGACCTTGGTAAAGCTGAGTAGATTGATGTTAACTTAATTAAATAGTTTCCTATCGCTGCATCTACTCATCACAAGTGTTAAGTCCCAAAGCCTAATTATTCTTTTTGTACCAGCAGGTTTTTAACTTGACCTGTACCCCATCTCTAAAATATTAGCAATTAACCGAGTTGATTAGATGCCAATGGTTCATGAAATGTTTTCAAATTATTTTATTCCTCACGGTCATTGCTACTTGTGGAAGCCGGGATTAGTGGGGCTACACATTTTGTCCGATGGTTTGATAGCAGTCGCTTATTTTTTGATACCGATCACGCTGATTTATATTGTCAAAAAGCGGCAAGACGTGCCTTTTGACTGGGTTTTTATGTTGTTTGGCTCTTTTATAGTCTGCTGCGGGATTACCCATATTATGGAAATATGGACGCTGTGGCATCCTAATTATTGGTTCTCTGGTTTTCTTAAAGGGATTACAGCGCTGATTTCGCTATCTACAGCAGCAGTGCTGGTGGAACTAATCCCAAAAATCTTGGCTATCCCCAGCCCGAATCAATTGGCGACGGCAAATTTGGCTTTACACAAAGAGATTGGCGATCGCAAACAAGCTCAGGAAGCACTCTCAGAATTAATGCTGGAACTGGAAAAACGGGTTCTGGAGAGGACGCTGGCTTTAGAATCCACCAATGAACTTTTGCTACAAGAAAATCGCGATCGCTCCTTGGCTGAAAATTCATTGCGACACTCGGAGGCGAAACTACTCGAACAAACTCAGCAGCTAGAGAACACTCTGCAACAACTTAAAGGCACCCAAGCTCAACTCGTGCAAACTGAAAAAATGTCTTCTTTGGGGCAAATGGTAGCTGGGGTTGCTCACGAAATCAATAACCCTGTTAACTTCATTTATGGCAATCTCATTCCGGCGGAGGAATACATTAAAGATATTTTGGCAGTGATTAAGGCTTATCAAGTTTATTACCCCACTCCTGCGCCGGAAATTGCAGACAAGATTCACACTATCGAACTCGATTTTATTTTAAAAGACTTGCAAAAACTTTTTGGTTCAATCAAAATTGGAGCAGAGCGGATTAGGGAGATTGTTAAATCTTTACGAACTTTCTCCCGGTTAGACGAAGCCGAAATGAAAAAGGTAAATATTCATGAAGGAATCGATAGCACTTTAATGATTTTGCAGCACCGCTTGAAAGAACAACCAAACCGTCCGCCGATTCAAGTGATTAAAGAGTATGGAGATTTGCCACTATTAGAATGCTACGCTGGGCAGCTTAACCAAGTATTTATGAATATTTGTTCTAATGCTATTGATGCTTTAGAACAGATTGTACACCAGGGATATTCCACCAACGGCTATTGGGAAAATAATCTCTCTGACAACTTACAAAACGCCCATTGCCCACTGCTAAAAATTCGCATCCGCACCCTTTTAGTTGATGGCAAGTGGGTGCAGATTCACATTGCTGATAATGGCACTGGCATAGATTATGATGCGATCGCTAAAATTTACGATCCGTTTTTTACGACGAAACCTATCGGTGCTGGTACCGGGCTGGGTTTGGCAATTTCTTATCAGATTATTCAAGCCCATGAAGGTTATTTGCGCTGCACTTCCGAGGTGGGAAGAGGTACTGAGTTTATCATTGAAATTCCTTTGCGATCGCAATTGGGCGAGGGTCAATTAGTGCAGAAGCAAGCTGTTATGAACAAGCTGGGGTGAGGCGTTAATAAATAATGCTGAATCTAGCTACACTTTTCGGTTTCTTTTATTGCCTAACTTAGGCATCATCAAATCCATATTATCTGCCAATAACAAGTATTATGTGGGAAGCACTCAAAAATATCTTTTCTCCAACTCAGTATATGCCTCACGGTCATTGCTATCTTTGGCAAACGCCTTTAGTGTGGCTGCACGTAACTGGGGACTTTTTAATCGCGATCGCCTACTATTCAATTCCGGCGATGCTAATTTATTTTATCTTGAAGCGGCGCGATGTTCCTTTTTTAGGAATATTTGCTTTATTTGGTGCATTTATTGTTCTCTGCGGCACGGGTCACTTGCTAGACATTTGGACTTTGTGGCATTCCGCTTATTGGCTGTCGGGGATTGAAAAAGGAATTACTGCACTTGTTTCCTGCTACACCGCCGGCTCGATGGTAACACTATTGCCCCAGTTTTTATCTTTAAAAACCCCCCAAGAATTAGAGGTCATAAATCGCCAGTTGCAAAGTGAGATTACTGTGCGTGAAGATGCAGAGTTAGCGTTGCGCCATGCTTATGATGACTTAGAAATTAAAGTTCAAGAACGCACCGCAGAATTGAGAGAAATTAATGGTTATTTAGAAGCAGAAATTAGAGAGAGAATAGCCGCTGAATCGGCTTTACGCGAACGAGAAATGAGGCTGACAGAACAACAAAATGGTTTGCTAGAATTAGCAAAAAATTCTAGTATCTACGAGGGAAATATCTGCGAGGCGTTGAGAGAGATTACACAAATGGCAACCCGTACTCTGAATGTCGCGCGGGCAAGTATCTGGTTTTATCAGGAAGATAGATCCGCAATGTGCTGTGCGGATATTTACGAACTGACTCCCAATCAACACAGCGCCGGTGCAGAACTGAAAGTTGCTGACTATCCTAGCTATTTCCAAGCTGTGAATACACAACAGGCGATCGCAGCAGTTGATGCAACAACCGATCCGCGCACGCGAGAATTTAGCGAATCTTATTTGATGCCTTTAAAAATATCGTCCATGCTAGATGTTCCTATTACCCATAAAGGGCAAATTGCGGGTGTAATTTGTTTAGAACATCAGGGAACGACCAGGAATTGGACGCTCGACGAACAAAGCTTCGCTAGCTATGTGGCGCAGATCGCAGCTTTAGCAATGGAAGCTCGCGATCGCAAGCAAGCCGAGTTAAACTTGCGATCTGTCACCCAACGCTTGCAATATTTGTTGGCGACTACCCCGGCGGTGATTTTTAGCTGCAAATTAGGGGGAAATTTTGACGTAACATTTGTCAGCGATAATATTGTTTCAATGATTGGTTACGAAGCCAGAGAATTTCTTGATGGTTCCCTTGATTGGCATAGCCTCATTCACCCAGACGATCGAGAAAATGTTGTAACTGCATTCGCTCAGATATTGGAAAAAGAATCGATTTCCTACGAATACCGCGAACGGCACAAAGACGGTACTTATCGCTGGATATATGATGAGCTCAAGTTAGTCAAAAATTCTGCTGGCATACCTGTGGAGTGCGTGGGTTATGGAGTAGATATTACTGCTCGCAAACAGGCGGAAGCAGCTTTGCAGCAACAAGTAAAAAGGGAGCGGCTCGTGAATTCCATTCAAGAGCGAATTCGTTCCTCTCTTAACCTAGAAGAAGTAATGACAATGGCTGTGGAAGAAGTGCGCCAGTTTTTGTCAACTGACAGGACTATTATTTACCGCTTTAACGAAGATTGGAGTGGATTGGTAGCCGTCGAGTCGGTAGCCGTCGGTACGATGCCAATTTTGGGAATTGACATTAATGACCCTTGTTTTCGAGAACGCTACGTCTCTTTTTACGAGCAGGGACACATTCGCGCGATCGACAATATTTATACGGCAGGTATTTCAGAGTGCCACATTAATTTACTAAGCGAGTTGGAAGTTAAAGCTAACCTCGTCGTTCCCCTTTTGCAAGGTAAAAAACTATGGGGGCTACTCATTGCTCATCACTGCCGCAGTCAAAGGCATTGGAACTCTTCTGAGATAGAATCTCTCAAGCAAATTTCCGTGCAGCTAACAATTGCCATCCAGCAATGCACCCTTTTTGAACAAGCAAAAACAGAAATTGCCGATCGCAAATTGGCAGAAATAGCATTACAAAAAGCTGTTGTAGCTGCTGATACAGCTAACCGCGCCAAGAGCGAATTCCTTTCTTCTATGAGCCATGAATTGCGGACTCCCCTGAATGCCATTCTCGGATTTAGTCAGGTGATGGTGCGCGATTCATCTCTCAACAATCAACACCAGCAGCACCTAGAAATTATTAATCGCGCTGGCGAACACTTGCTTTCCCTAATTAATGACATTTTGGAAATGTCTAAAATAGAAGCGGGCAGAAGTCAGCTTAATGAAAGCAGTTTTAATTTAATCCGCTTGCTAAAAACCTTAGAAGAAATGTTTCGCTTAAAAGCTAAATCTAAGAAATTGCAGCTAAATTTGGAAGTGGGTGACGGCGTACCACACTTTGTTACTGGAGATGAAGGTAAATTGCGGCAAATTTTGATTAATCTTGTAGGAAATGCCATCAAGTTTACAGAGAGGGGTAGCGTTACTTTGCGAGTGAAAAATCAGGTACAAGAAAGTTTGAGAGCTGAAACCGCAGAGTTTTCTGACACACAAGAAAGCTTAGCGGTTGAAACCGCAGCTATACAAAGAAAACCCGGATGGTGCACTGGTTTTAATCAGTCCGAAAGCTTGGCAGACGGTGATTGTGTAGACGCGAATCACCTTCACCCGGAATTGTTACGCCTTCAGTTTGAAATTGAAGATACTGGCCTTGGCATTGCCGCAGAAGAGATGAATAAGTTATTTGAACCATTTGAGCAAACAAAAACAGGTCAAAAATCTCAACAGGGGACTGGATTAGGTTTACCAATTAGCCGCAAATTTGTACAAATGATGGGAGGAGATATTACTGTCAGCAGTACACCTGAGTTGGGGAGTAAGTTTGCATTTGATATTCAAATCAGCCTTGCCCCTCTCAGCGAGATTAAAATCCTTAAACCGCAGAAAAAAGTAATTGGTTTAGCACCGAATCAGCCAGAATACCGTATTTTGGTTGTTGACGATCGCGCCGATAACTGCCTAGTCATAGAGAGATTATTGTCACCACTAGGCCTCGTCGTGCGAGAAGCTAGAGAGGGTCAAGAAGCTATTGCTGTATGGGAGGATTGGCAACCGCACCTGATCTGGATGGATATGCAGATGCCTGTAATGGATGGCTATGAAGCCACTCGAAAAATTAAAGCTCATCCTCTCGGAAAAAACACTGTAATAGTTGCTCTTACTGCGAGCGCTTTTGAAGAGGAACGACAAACTATTTTAGGAGCAGGATGCGATGATTTCATGCGTAAACCCTTCGATGCAAAGATATTATTTGCGAAAATGGAAGAACTTTTAGGAGTACGTTACATTTACGAGGAATCTGTTGATGCAACCCTAGAAAATGACAGCGAAATTAGCGGAGTGACTAGCAATCAATCGATCGAGTCACAACTCGGTCAAATGCCTCTTGAGTGGGTAGAAAAGATATCTCATGCTGCTCATGAATGTTGCGACGATAAAATTGTCAAGTTGATTGAGGAAATGCCGAGCAAATTTGCTTTATCTGCACAATATTTAACTACTTTGGTGGAGGATTTTCTATTTGACGATATTATAGAGATAGCGCAGTCAGCAGTTGCGACGAAGTAAAACTACCACTTTTCAACTAATCTAAACTTAGGAGGCTATTTTATAAAAAAAAGACCTAACATTAACCCCAATACCGTCTTCTTGCCATCTCTTTTTAGGAAGGTAAATCGGAATTTATCCTGTTGCGTTTTTTTTGAGGTAAACTTCTTAAGTGTGAATATTTTTTCTTTTGACAAACTACCGTGAGCCATCGCATGGACAGCCATCAATATCCTACAATTCAAGCCAACATTTTAGTAGTTGATGATAAGCCCGATAATGTGCGGCTTTTATCTACAATCTTGACCGAACAAGGGTATCAGGTTCGTAAAGCGCTGAACGGACAAAGGGCGCTCGCTACAGTGCAAGAGTTTCCGCCGACTCTAATTTTACTGGACGTGATGATGCCAGATATGAATGGATATGAGGTATGTGCAAAGTTGAAATCTTCACCAAAAACCAGTTCTATTCCAGTGATTTTCTTAAGCGCCTTAGATGACGTTTTAGATAAGGTGAAAGCCTTTGATGTGGGAGCAGTTGACTATATTACTAAACCTTTTCACGGTAAAGAAGTATTGGCACGAGTGGCAAATCAGTTAACTATTCAAAGTCAGCAAAAGCAACTTCAAGAGCAAACGCAGCAATTAGAAGGACTTGTCGAACGTTTGCAAAACGAAATTAAAGAGCGGCAGGGGGTGGAGCTAGCTTTACGGCTTGCTCAAACAAAGTCGGATCATTTATTGCTGAATATTTTACCTGCAGCGATTGTTGAAAATTTGAAAAAAGGTGAGGGTTCTCCGGCCCACAGGTTTGAGTCAGCAACCGTTCTTTTTGCCGATATTGTCGATTTTACGTCTCTTGCTGCTAGAATGTTACCTCTAGAATTGGTAAATTTCCTAAACCAGATTTTTTCAAGGTTTGACCAACTAACTGAAAAACACGGTTTGGAGAAAATTAAAACAATTGGAGATGCTTATATGGTAGCAGGAGGGTTGCCGGTGCCGAGGGCAGATCATGCAGAGGCGATCGCGGATATGGCTTTGGATATGCAGGATGCGATCGCTGATTTTCAAACCGACACAGGCGAACCCTTTCAAATTCGGATTGGCATTCATACAGGGCCAGTGGTTGCTGGCGTAATTGGCACTAAAAAATTCATCTATGACTTGTGGGGAGATACTGTTAATGTTGCTTCTCGGATGGAATGTCAAGGATTACCGGGGTATATTCAAGTTACTACTGATATTTATGAGCAGTTAAAAGATCGGTATGTCTTTGAGGAAAGAGGCGCGATCGCGGTTAAAGGTAAAGGAGACATGATCGCCTATTGGCTAAAGGCTAAAAAAGTTAGTTCAAGCTAATTGGTAAGTTAGATCGGAAGGAAGTTCGGCAACGGATTCGCTCCACGGATGTAAAGGAGGTCAGCAAAAAGCAATCAGCAAAAAGCAATCAGCAAAAATAAAAATTCTCTAAAATTAATGGTTTGGGTAATTAAAAAATGAAAATAATTTGCAGTTTTACCTGGCAATTTTCCCGTACTATCTCAATGCGATCGATAAACTCTCGAAAGTAAAACCTGCGTTCCGATTCCGACAAGTCCAGCCAAAATTGGGGAAGAGAAACAGTTTGAGCAGTTTCTCGCAAATTCACTGGCGGCAGTTGTGCGAGTTTGCTTTGCAGTTGGGCAATTTCTGTGCGGATTTTGTATGCTCTCAATTCTGCCGTTTCTGTGTCTAAAATGCCGCTTTCAATCAGGGCGGGAAGTTGCTCTAAGATTTGTTGTTTCGAGCAGATAGCCCCGGCAATTCCTGCTTTAATTCCATTCATATCCGGCATTTGCAGCGCGGCGACAGCATCGGGTAAATCCCGACAAATTCCGGCGATGGTTAATTGCAATACTTCATCGTAGGAAAGGCCGCTACATTTAGGCTGTTTTGGACAGTTAATCGGTCGCAAATAAAGGTATTCTTTTTCTTTGCGGTAGGAGGTGACTTTGGCAACTGTCATGGGCGATTTGCATTCTGCACAAATTGCTAAACCTGCGAGGGAACGTGGGGCGCTAGCGCTGCGAGGTGAAAGGCAGCGGTTGCGGCGCAACAACCTGTCTATTTGGGCGGCTTCTTCTCTGGAAATAATCGGGACGTGGGTGTTAGAAATTACTTGGCTGTTTTGATATTCCAAATCGCCTCGGTAGGCGGGATTTGTCAGCCAGCGGCGGCCGGTACTTACAGAGATTTTTTTGTTGTATTTTTTGGCTAAATACCGCACGGAACCTCGCAAGGAACCGTAAATTAAAAAGTGTTCAAAAAAGTCTTTGACGGTGGGGGCTGTGGTTTTATCGATCGTATAACAATCTTTGCCGCGCCGGTAGCCGTAGGGAGCCTTACCTGGTGGAATCCGGGATTTGATGCGGTTGCGGGCGTGTCCTTTGCGAATACTCCGGCTGTGTTGGCTGCGCTGGATTTCTGCGAGGATTTGCAGCAAGTTTGCTCTGTTTTCTGTTTGTTTTTCGTCTGTTACAATTAGCTGGATGCCGAGGTTTTCCAGTTGTTCTAGGTGGGCGCACACTTGCTGCACTGTGTCGCCGAGTTCTTCAAAGCGCTGAATTAACAGGTATTTGACTGGTTCTGTTTCGCAGTCTTTTAGGAGTTGTTGCAGTTGTTGTCGCCCTCCTAAGTCTTGATAGGTGCGATCGACCTCTTGGCCCCAAATTTCTGCTGCGGGCGCTGGTTCTAGCAGCGGTTCGGTGTAAGAGTAGGCGATGATTTTCATCTGTTACTCGCTGAGTTCGATGATGTTGCCGTCGGGATCTTGGGTAAATAATGCCGATCGACCTGACGCGCTCATTTGAAACGGGCAATTGTGAGCGATTAACTGTTGTTTGGCTGCCTCTAAGTTAGCAACAGAAAATGCTAGATGTCGGTTGCGTCCCCATTTGGCATAGTCTACGGCATCTGGGATAATTGTTGCAGCTAAAATTAGGTGTATCTGGAAGTCCCCGATTTGATACCAGATTCCGGGAAATTTTAAGTCTCGGTCGATTTTTTGCAGTCTTAGTACGGTGCTGTAAAAGTGTTGAGATTTTTCCAGGTTGGAGATGAGTATGGCGCTGTGGAGGGATTGGGTAATTTGCATTTTTGTTGGGATTTATTTTTTTATTTTAACCGCTGATGCAGGCAGATGAGCGCTGATGAACGCAGATTAGGTAATTTTTTATATGATAACTTTATATAGTCATTTCAAATAAATGTGAGACAGAGGCAAGATCATGATAAAATCGATAAAAATAGTTAATTAGAAAAAA
>NZ_JAUBQW010000122.1:0-19396 GCF_036701485.1 Microcoleus sp. Pol11C3
CACCCCTAAGCACGCCAACACCTGCACCCCTAAGCACGCCAACACCTGCACCCCTAAGCACGCCAACACCTGCACCCCTAAGCACGCCAACACCTGCACCCCTAAGCACGCCAACACCTGCACCCCTAAGCACGCCAACACCTGCACCCCTAAGCACGCCAACACCTGCACCCCTAAGCACGCCAACACCTGCACCCGTAACCACGCCACCAACACCTGCACCCGTAACCACGCCACCAACACCTGCACCAGTACCCACAGAAACGCCAACCCCAACTCCTGCAGCAGTACCCACGCCAACTCCTACACCAGTACCAACGCCAACGCCTATTAACATTCCCGATACAGACTGCATTTGCGATAAAATTGAGTATCCCAATCTCAACCAACCAAACCAACAAATTGATAATATTATCAATGGTGGTGGTCTGCTAATTGGTACTTCCAAAAACGACGCATATTTTGGCAGCAACAGTCCCAATATCTTCGATGCTTTAACTGGCAACGACAACCTATTTGGTGGCGACTTTAATGACATCTTCAACGGCAATGAAGACAACGACTTCATTGACGGCAATCAGGGAGACGACCTCCTGTTTGGTGGCAAAGGAAACGACATCATTCTTGGTGGTTTTGGTGAAGATATTATCTTTGGGAATGAGGGAAGCGATGCAATTAACGGCAAAGAAGAAGATGACTTAATCTTGGGCAATAGAGGTAATGATTTTATCGACGGCGGCAAAGGAAACGATATCCTATTGGGATCAAAAGGAGACGATTTAATGCTCGGCAGCGAAGGCAATGATACTCTCTTCGGACAACTCGGAGACGATACTTTGTGCGGCGGTGCAGGAGATGACTTTCTCAGTGGCAACGAGAATAAGGACTTAATCGACGGCTGCGAAGGAAACGATACAATTTACGGGGGTGAAGATAATGATACCTTACTTGGCTGCGTTGGCGATGATTTCTTGTCGGGAGATTTAGGGGATGACAGCCTGATCGGAGGTTTGGGCAACGATACTTTTGTCTTAGGAAATGCGCGTGGATTTGATATTGTCTCTGATTTTGTCAAAGGTCAGGATTTCATCGGATTGTCGGGAAATCTGAGTTTTGACCAGTTAGAAATTAGTCAGAACAATAATAGCGCGCTGATTAAATTCAAGGGAAGTGGAGAAGTATTTGCTTCGTTAACTGGAGTCAACGCCACCTCCATTGGTGTTAGCGATTTCCGAATAGTCTGAACCTAAAATAACGCAGATGAATAAGATTTCATCTGCGTTGATATCTCTTGATGCTGAAAAAATAGAATTGGCAAAAATAAGCTCATGCCGTCTCAAGTCCTTATATTAATTCTGCCTTGTGCCTTCTACTTTCTGCCTGTCGGTGACTAATTTCCCGATCGCCTTAACTGCAATACTGGGATGAAAAAGTACAGCCGGCGACTCAATCATGTGCAGAACTTCCAAAAATGCTTGACAAACTTTAGCATCTCCGACAAGGACTTTTAACACCAACTCCATGTACTCAATAATCAGCCGCGTAGCTAGGTTGAGTTTTGCACCTTCACTTCCCGGATACCGGGAATCCTGACTGATAGCAAACGTCCAAGGAATAGTATGTAATTTTGCTAGTTTTTGTTGAAATTGTCGGGCCAAGCTTGTTAAATCGCCTTCTGGATGCCGCTCTCTTTGCTTTTGCAAACATTCATCTAGCATCTGAGCATCCAGTGCAGCAACCGTCATTCCCTGTCCGTATATCGGGTTGAAAGCGCAAACTGCATGACCGATAATTATTAAGTTTTGAGGGTGATGAGGGAGGCGATCGTAGTGGCGCAAACGGTTTTCTGTACCTCGATAGCTATAAACTGGTGTGAGGGCTTCTGCATCTTTAATCGCATGATAAATTGTCGGGGTTGGGAGAGTGCGGGCAAATTCTAGAAAACCTGCTTCGTCTGTGGGGGGATAATCGCGATCGCCCCCGGCGACACTCACCAGCCAGCGATTGCCTTCGATCGGGAAAATTGCACCGCCACGGGTGCGAAATGGCGGTCCTAGTGACACAAATACTGGCGCTGTGTCTGACAATTTACCCCTGCATTTATAGATGCGGCTGGCATAGCCAACAAAAGCATTGATAGCGGTTTCTTGCGGAGGTTCATAGCCCCAACTTTTCAACCATTGAGGTGTTTTGGAAACTTTGCCACTAGCATCGACTACCAAATCTGCATTCAAATTCTCTTCATGGATGTTAGCTGGGTTGTGGCGATCGCGAAAACGCACCGACACGCCAGTAATCTCAGCGTGCGAGGCATTCGCCAGCAACCCCATTACTGTGCCTCCTTCGAGGAAATGCACATTCGTATTTTCAGCCAAGCGGCGGCGAATTTGCCAATCCAGTAAATCCCGACTGAACATAATTAAATCATTTAGATCCGGGCTAAATTGCGGAGCCCAACCCGCCGGACTAAACCACCCGATCGACCTTGGATCTAAACTAGGAGCACCAGCAGCTACCAGTTCGTTTTCCAAGCCGGGAAAAAACTCTTCTAGGATGATTCTCCCCCGATTTAAAAGGATGTGAAGATGACGGGATTGAGGAATACCGAGGCGAGGTGCGGGTTTTTCTGGAAAAAAATCTCGTTCAACAATACTTACTCGGTCGAAGTGTTTTGCTAATACTCTGGAGGCCAACAGTCCTGCTAAACTGCCACCAATAATAATTGCATGACTTTCTCGCTGCACGCTCGAATTCCTTAAAAGCTAATTTGCCATGACATTGGTAGATGAATTGTGAACAATTTGTCTGGGCTTGGGTGCCGACTCTTAATACCGATCGACCAAAGATTCTCCTCGGCGATTATTTTAATCAGACTTACCATTACTATCATCTCTATCGGGTGCGCCGCAGGGCATTTTACTCATAACTAAGAACTAATAACTTAACCACTGCCAACTTACATAGCACAAATAGCCCTAAATAGATAGTCAACTCCCGACATATTTATACACTTCCAACTGTAGGGGGATGCTTTAGCTCGTCAATAAGGCGATGCTTGCCATTGGGGGCAGGAGTCTAAAACTATACATTAGTTAACTTGCGCCAACGAGCGCGCGCACCCACTCCTTAATGAGGAATATACTATGTATCAAAATTTCCCAATAAATCCACAACTGTATAACATCGGGTTCTGGCTGGCCCAAGTGCCAGTAGAGCAGACTACTACAAACAGAGCAGAAGACGCAGCACTCCTGTATTCCGGGCCACAATTTTTTATCGCTTTGATAGCTGGAGTCGTACTAGCCTGCGCTTTCCAACTCTTGCTAACAAATTTATCAGTAGCCGCGGGTCTTTCGTACATGGGACAATCCCACGACGAGGATCACCACTCGGATAGCGGCAGCCCCCCAGTCCGCCACATCGGCCGAAAGGTAGGTACTTGGACGCTAATCACCGTCACCATCGCCCTATTCTTTGCTTGCTTGCTAGCAGTTAAGCTCAGCTTGATTAGCAGTCCCGGTTTAGGTGCGATCGTCGGTTTAGTCGTGTGGGCCACCTATTTCTCAATGCTCGTCTGGGTGAGCTCCACCACCGTTGGTCAGTTGATCGGTTCCCTCGTCAACACCGCGACATCAGGCTTTCAAGCCATTGTCGGCACCGCAGCCTCGGCCATCGGCGCAAAAGCAGCCAGCAACCAAGTAGTCGCAACAGCCAAAGCAGCAGCAGCAGCAGTGGGCCATGAACTGGGTAGCGCGATCGACCCTACAAGCTTGCGCGAAAACGTCGAAGACTACATCCAAAGCCTCAAACCGCCCGAATTAGACATCAAAGGGATGCGTAGCGAGTTTGAAAAATTGCTCAACGATCCCCAACTCAAAGCAATTGCTGGCGAAAATTTGCCGAATCTCGATCGGCAAACTCTCGTAGATTTAGTAAGTTCGCGATCGGACTTATCAAAACGCGACGTAAACCGCATCGTAGACCAACTCCAAGATGCTTGGAAACAAGTAGGAAAACAAGGCCAACAATCAGACGGTATCGCCCAATTAGTAGACTATCTCAAATCTGCCAAATCGGGTGATTTGCTCTCTGATACCCTGACAAGTAGGGTAGAAAAAGCCCTCGGCAATCTGGGCGGTCAAAATTCCGGAGAAAGCCCGACCATGATGTCCCAAGCAACGACAATGGCAGTCAATGCTTTAATGGGAATAGTATTGGGCCGGACGGATATGTCCGACTTCGATGTTGAAAAAGTAGTCGGTCAGCTTAAAGCAGCTAAAGACAAAGTTAGCCAGCAAAGTGATAAAATTACGGCTCAAGTCAAAGGCGAACCCGTAACTTACAGCCCTATTCGTGCGGATGTAGAAAACTACCTACTCAACACTTATTCGTGGCAAATGAACCCCCAAGCCATCGAGCGCGAATTTCGGGACGTTCTCTACGATCCGACAGCCGATCCGGGAACTGTGCGCCGCGAATTAGAAAAACTAAAACAGTCTAATTTTGCCGAAATCCTGGCCAGTCGAGGTGTTTTTACCCAAGACAAAATTAAACAAATTTCCCAGGAATTAGAAGCAATTAGACAGCGCGTTTTACAAACCGTGATCTTTGCCGAGGAGCAAGAAAAATCTCGTGATTTGCAGTGGCGGCTGGAAACTTATTTGAAGCTGACGCCCAAAGAAGAACTGACAGCAGCAGGTATCGGGAGCGATTTCAAAAAAATCTTAGAGGATTCCGACGCTAGTTACGAACAGTTGCGCGATCGGCTTTCTCCTTACACCCGCGACAGTTTTGTGCAAATTCTCCGAGGTCGCGAAAACTTCGGATTCCAGGAAGTAGAACAGATTGTTCAAGAGTTAGAAAGGACGCGAGATGTAGTTTTAGCAGATGCTACAGGTCTACAAGAAGCAGCGCAAGCCCGACTAGACAACCAGTGGCAAAGAGTACAAGAATACTTGAAGTCTACGGGCAAAGAAGAACTCAATCCCGAAGGCATCAAGCGCGATTTGAAAACGCTGCTGGATAACCCAGAAGCGGGAATGTGGGCCCTGAGAGCTAGAGCTTCTAAGTTCGATCGCGAAACTTTGGTAAAATTGCTATCTCAGCGGAAAGACCTCAGCGAAGACCAAGTAAATCAGCTTATCGACAGCGCTGAAGAAAATTGGCACAGTGTGATGCACGCGCCGCAAAAGCTGGCAGAAAAAGCTAAGGATCAGTACGACAATACCACCACAGCCCTTGCAGATTACCTGCGTAATACTGGCAAATCAGAACTCAATCCTGAAGGGATTCAGCGGGATTTGACAAAACTGCTGCAAAATCCCAAGGAAGGGGCTTTAGCGCTGCGCGGCCGCCTGTCTCAGGTCGATCGCGATACTTTGGTAAAACTGCTTTCTCAGAGACAAGATTTGAGCGAGGAACAAGTCAATCAAATTATCAACCAAGTGCAGGATACTCTTGGCTCGATTGTGAAAGCGCCGCGCCGTTTGGCAAAACGGGTACAAAGCCAAGTACAGGATTTTCAGAGTGTTTTACAAGATTATTTGCGTAATACAGGCAAGGATGAATTAAATCCCGAAGCCATCAAGCGCGACTTGCAACTGCTGCTGCACGACCCGAAAGTCGGCGCATACAGTTTGGGCGAGCGCTTGTCGCACATCGATCGAGCTACAGTTGTTTCTCTGCTGTCTCAGCGGCAGGATATTTCTGAAGCAGAAGCCAATCGCATTGTCGATGGAATTTTGTCGGTGCGCGACGAGTTTGCAATGCAAATTCAGAAAATACAGGAGGGTATTCAGTCGGTAATTGACGGGATTCTCGGAAAAGTTCGGGATTACCTCAATTCGCTCGATCGCCCAGAACTCAACTACGAAGGGATTACGCGGGACGTGCGGAAGTTATTTGACGATCCGCAAGCCGGATTTGACGCTTTGCGCGATCGGCTGGGTCACTTTAACCGCGATACTTTAGTAGCACTAATTAGTTCTCGCGAGGACATTTCTGAAGCAGATGCCAACCGCTTGATCGACCAAATTGAAAGAAGCCGCAACACCGTCTTGCAAAGAGCAGAACGCTTGCAGCAAGAGGCGCAGCTTCGCCTCGAAAGCATCAAACTGCAAGCCGAAAAACAAGCCGAAGAAACCAGGAAAGCAGCAGAAGTTGCCTCGTGGTGGCTGTTTTTCACCGCTCTTACTTCTGCAGCAGCAGCAGCAGGCGCCGGTGCTTTAGCCGTCATTCGATAAAAAAGACTCAAGTTGCGATCGGATTGCAGATAGTGCCTGATATGAGTTTCTACTGATATCAGGCACTAATGTTAGTAAAGGATTTGATCCGGGAGGGGGAACGGGTTTGTATTAATTTGTTGGTACTGTTGAATAATGTTATGGGTAAACCAGTTCCTACCTGTTGGTTGAGGATTGTGGAAACGGTGAATTTATACATCTTAATTAGCAGTTTTGATTAATTCAAAATAGAAAACTAAAAAACTGATTTTTTTGATTGTTGTATATTTTATTTTCGGATGTAATAAATAAAAAGTCGCCGGATATTCATTGCCTCTGCTATAGCAATCCTAAATGATTATACTCGTTACCAGGAAGAGCCTGGTAACGCAGATCCGGAGGCTGTGCCTCCATAGTCTCCGCCGAGGCAGAGCCTCGCTTATATCGGTTCCAAGGAAGAGCCTGGGAACAAGTTAACCAGTTATTGAAACTGATGCGAGGATTGCTATATATGACTATTTTTGAACGCGGTTCCAGCTTCTAGGCTGGATAGGCTTTTGGGGTTATTCCACTACTCCTGCAAGGATTGCTATAAAAGGACAAAAATTAAAACAGCTATGGGAATGAAAACCTTTTGGCAGGCCCAACTCGGCGCGCCAGTCCGCTCTCTCCTCAATATTTTTTAGGTACAATAATAGTTAGGCTTCTCAACCCAGCACGCCTGTTCTATCAACCGCCCGCCGCCGTGGCTGCGTCAGTATCAAACGCGAACTGTTTTGAGTTCGATCGTTTCTTGTGAAAATGCTGATCGTCAGATCATAACTTGTAGGTCATCAGATCATAACTTGTAGGTCCTAGGTTGTGCATAATAGGGAACTAAAGCTGTGAAAATACTACACTGACTGTGGGGGGCAACATACCGGATACCTTGGAAATACCAAGGGCTTTGCTCTCGTCAGTCCACACCCGTCAAAACACGCAGGCCCTGCGATCGCCAATGCTAAACAACCTACGTCTCAAACTTCTCCTGGCTAGTTGCCTAGTAGCACCGTGAGGAGGGCGACGCCATGCAACTCCGAAAAAAAACACTATTGATCATCGGTGCAGCGCTAATCAGCCTGATTGTGGTTCTTTATGCCACTGCATCAACCATTTTGCTGCACGATTTTCACAACCTTGAGGCACAGTACGTCCGTCAGGATGTCGCACGGGCTTTGGACGCATTAGATGATGACTTGTCGAATTTAGACACCAGCGCCCAAGATTACGCCGAGTGGGACGATACTTACTCTTTCGTCGAAACACGGAACGAAAATTTTGTCAAGTCAAATTTCGTCGATTCGACATTTATTTACTTGAGACTAAACTTCTTGGTGCTGCTTGACTCCAACGGTCAGACGATCTTCAGCAAAGGTTTCGACCTGAAATCCAAAACCGAAATCCCGATTCCCGAAAGCTTAAAACAGCAATTGACCGAGGCGCTACTAGACTCATCGAAAAAAGTCGAGGGCGATCGCCCCGCCGCCAAAACAGGCGTCCTCACCCTGCCAGAAGTCAGACTGCTGATTGCCGCCAAGCCTATCTTCAACAGCAACGCCCAAGGCCCGTCGCGGGGGACGCTGATCTTGGGACGCTACCTCGACAGCAGCGAAATCGGTTTGCTTTCAGAACTGACTCACCTGTCAGTGGATTTTAGATTGCCGAGTTTAGATTTTAAAGTGGGAGCCACGAACTACTCCGGGCACAGCACCAAGGCGATGGCTCAATCGAGGCAGGAGTTGGAAAATGTCAAACTCAAAATTTCCAACCTCAAATCAGTAGAAATTTTAGTCGAGCCACTCAGCGACACCTTAGTCGCAGGATACGCCCTAATTCGCGACATCCACGGCAACCTAGCGTTGCTGCTGCGAGTAGAGACAGATCGCATCATTTACAGCCAAGGTCAGGCTACCTTAGAGCTGTTTACCTTATCAATACTGGCAGTAGGTTTAATATTTAGCGCGATCGCCATGCTGTTGCTAGAAAAATCAGTCTTGGCAAGATTGGCTTCCTTGAGCACCAGCGTTAGCAACATCGCAGCCAACGGCGACCCAGACTTGCGCGTTCATATGGACGGAGGAGATGAACTCGCAAGCTTGGCCGACACCATCAACCGAATGCTAGAAGCATTGGGCAATTCTCAAGTCGAACGTAATGAAAGCGAAGACCGCTATCGGTTGATGGCCGAAAACTCAACCGACATAATCACCAGACACGACCCCAAAGGCGTGTTTGTTTACGTCTCGCCCGCCAGCCGGGCTTTGCTGGGATACGAACCTTCGGAACTCATTGGCCGCGTCCCCAACGATTATTTTCACCCCGACGATTTAGAAACCATTGCCAAAGCTCACTGGAAAGTCCTGGCGCTCCCAGTTACTTACACCGTCAGCTACCGCATCCGCCGCAAAGACGGCAAATACATTTGGTTTGAAACCACCGGCCGCACGATTAGTGATCCCCAAACGGGCGAAGTGCAAGAAATTATCGGCATTTCCCGTGACATCAGTGTGCGGAAGCAAACAGAACAAGAACTGCGAGAAAGCGAAGCTGCAATTAAAGCTTTGTATCAAGTGACTTCGGGTCCCCGTACAGACCCGCTCAACCACCTCTCTACCTTTGATTTGCGCCTCCAAGAACTGTTGGCAATGGGATGTCGGCAGTTAGGCCTGTCCGTGGGAATTTTGTCCTGGATTCAAGGCGACAACTATCAAATAATGGCTGTTGAGTGTCCCGACGGGTCGATCGTCAAAGAACAAATCTATGATTTGGAAAAAACTTTCTGCGTGGCGACGGCAATGGCAAAAGAACCGATTTACTTTGAGTCGGTGAGATTTTCGGGTTTGTCCTTCAACACGGACGAGCCAGCCTTCAAAATCGAAGCTTACATGGGCATTCCTGTCACGGTGGCAGGTGAAGTTTATGGCACTCTGTGCTTCTTTTCTCCTACTCCTGTGACAGAACCGTTCCGAGTTGTAGACAGAGAGTTGATGAAACTGATGGCTCAGTGGGTGGGAAGCGAACTCGAACGCCAGCAAACAGACGTAGATTTGGCAAAAGCTCGCGATCAAGCACTGGCGGCTACTAGAGCAAAAAGCGAATTTTTAGCCACCATGAGCCACGAAATTCGCACTCCGATGAATGGAGTCATCGGCATGACCGGTTTGCTGTTGGATACCCGCTTAACTGGCGAACAGCGCGATTTTGTAGAAACTATCCGCAGCAGCGGCGATGCCTTGCTGACACTAATCAACGATATTCTAGATTTCTCGAAAATTGAGTCGGGCAAATTGGACTTGGAGGAACATCCGTTTGACATCCGCACTTGTATTGAGGAATCTCTAGACTTGGTAGCTGCCAAGGCGGCACAAAAAAAACTCGAACTGGGTTACTTGATCGATCGTACAGTACCGGCAACGGCGATCGGCGATAGCACCCGCTTGAGGCAAATTTTAATCAACTTGCTCAGTAATGCGGTTAAATTTACCGACGCTGGAGAAGTAGTGGTTGCGGTGACTGCCAAAAAGATTTCAGTGCCGGCGGCTAATGCTAAAGAACCGCCAGCAATTAATGGCGAACCGGTAGTAATTAACCCAGCATACGAAATACATTGTGCGGTCAAAGATACCGGTATCGGCATTCCGAGCGATCGCATGGATCGGCTATTTAAATCTTTCAGCCAGGTTGATTCTTCAACGAGCCGGCAGTACGGCGGTACCGGATTGGGTTTGGCAATTAGCAAGCGTTTGGCGGAAATGATGGGCGGCCGGATGTGGGTGGAAAGTATGGGTAGTCTGGCGGGGAATCCTCCGGCAGATTTTAAATCGGCAGTGTTTGATTGGGGATGGGGAGAATCTTGCGAAATTGCCGAAAAATATTGCTATAGCAAATCTGTACTCAGCAACAAGCCGATCGGCCAAAATACCACATCCGTTGGCTCTACTTTTTATTTTAGTACGATCGTTTCTGGCTGCAAGAATTCCTTACCAGTTAACTTGAGCAATTCTCAACCTGAATTAACTGGTAAGCGAGTCTTAATTGTCGATGACAATGCTACCAACCGCAGAATTTTGACTCTCCAAGCTCAGTCTTGGGGAATGGTGGCTAGGGCTTCAGCTTCGGCTCGTTTGGCTTTAGATTGGCTGGCTGCTAAAGAGATGTTTGACTTGGCAGTTTTGGATATGCAAATGCCGGAAATGGACGGGTTGGCTTTAGCGGCGCAAATTCGCCGATATCCTGATTGCGAAAGGTTGCCGTTAGTGATGCTAACTTCGATCGGCAGGCAAGAAATTAACCCTCCTGCTATGGAGATGGATTTTGCTGCTTTTTTGAATAAACCCATCAAACAATCTCAGCTTTACAATGTTTTAATCAATATTTTTGGAGAACAGACAACTGAATTTAAAGGGCAGCGCACTAGCGGGCCCTTCTTACAAAGCATACCCGTGCTGGCCGAGAACTTACCCCTGCGGATTCTGTTGGCTGACGATCATTTGGTGAATCAGAAGGTGGCTTTGCAAATTTTGCAGCGGATGGGGTATCGCGCGGATGTGGCGGGAAACGGTATCGAAGTGCTTGAAGCTTTGCGCCGCCAGCCTTACGATGTGGTGCTGATGGACGTGCAAATGCCGGAAATGGACGGTTTGGAAGCTACCCGCCGCATCCGCGAGCAATTTTCAGAAGATTGCACCTTAGAAAATTCCAGGGGAGAATCAGACGTTTCCGCAACAGACGAGCAATCTAAAAATCTAGACTCGACCAAAAATCCCACGGGAGAATCAGAGGTTTCCGCAACTGATGAGCAATCTAATAATCGAAAATCCCGAATCCAAAATCCAAAATTGACTGACGAGGAATCTAACAATCGAAAATCGAAAATCCAAAATCTAAAACCACCTAGGCCTTGGATTGTGGCGATGACGGCAAATGCGATGCAGGGCGATCGCGAAGAGTGTATGGCTGCGGGGATGGACGACTATTTGAGCAAGCCGATCGCCATTGAGCAGTTGGTGCGAGCTTTAATGGCGTGTAAATCTCGCTCGAACTCCGCATTCGATCGTCTGCAGCCGATTTTTGGTTTGAACTCACAGGCCGAACATATCGAAGCAACGAGTGAATTAGAAGTGCGATCGAATGTGGCTGTGGCGGGAAATCCACAACTGACAATTCCCAATTCGCCTGCAGTCGTCGATTGGGGTGCATCAAATCTCGATCGGGCTTTGTCACAGAGCCACGATTCCCTGAGCGCCAAGATTATAGAGGGACTGCGAGATGTGGAAGCTTTGGACGAGGCGATCGAGATTTACCTCGAAACAGCTCCCGAACTGCTGCGAGGCATCTCTATGGCTCTGTGCAACGCCGATCCGCTGGCTTTGCGGCGATCGGCTCACTCTTTAAAGTCGATTAGCGGTACTCTCGGTGCTTTTCGCTTGTTTGAGCTGTGCGAGGAACTCGAAATCATGGGCCGCATCGGAACAAATGCTAACCAGCCTTTACCTGATCCAGCCTGCGCGCTTTTAGAACAGGTTGAGGCCGAGTATCAAAGAGTCGAAACAGCGTTAAAAATAGAAATGCAGTCTGTTGATTGTTAGCGGTTAGAGCCTGTTCGATTGATTTCTCATAAATTCAAGTCCGCTCCGGGTAAGGCTGTCAATCTGAAGCAACATTAGACAATCGAAAGTTATCTCACCCACCCCAAGGAGGGGACTGTTAACTATTAACTTACTTTTTAGTTACCAAAACCCAATCGTCCGCTGTTTTGACAATCTCAGCATTCTGCAAACCTAAATGTTTTAAAACTGGTTTTTCTAACAGAAAATAAGGTTGAGGAAGAGTTTGCCATTTCTGTTTGAGCGTCGGCGCGTCGGCGACAATAACTTGGCGTTCACTGTAAAAATTCAGCGATGGACGGCCTAAGCGGTGAGAAGTAAACACTTGTTGACCGGCTGGGGTTCCTGTGCGGACAATTTCGGCGATCGGCTTAACCGGATAATCTTCTGCCAGTTCCCACACCCAGTTATCAGAAGCCACCAATACCAACAGCGTGACGTAAGTTCCCCAAATTAAAACTAATATAAACTGCCGATCTTTGCGGTGCAGCAACACTGCCCCCATTGTCATTGTCAAACCTACAAACATCAGCATTAACTGCAAATCTCGCTGGGGAGGTGCAATTTGTCCCCCGATCCGTACCCAGCCACTGAAGTACACACAACCGACGACAGCAACTACACCCAGCACTGCCAAAATCGCTGGATGAGGCAACAAAGAAATAGCATCAAAATGTTCTTCTGCTTCCTCTTTGATCGGCTCTGGTGGCAGCCACAGTTGCTCCCAAACTTCAGCGAGATAGCTGCCAACGGCAAGAGCAAAAGCTGGATAAATTGGCAAAACATACCACGGCAATTTAGTAGTCATCACAGAAATAGCCAGCAGATATACTCCAGTCCAAACCAATACTAATTTTGGCCCTGGAAAATTGCGATTTTCCCAACTCAGACGCAGCCCTTGTAGCCAAAATAACTGCCAGGGCCAAGCTAATTTTAAAATTTCTAAAAGATAATACCAGGGCGGCCCTCTGTGACTGCTCACAGGTTCCGAAATGCGCCGGAAAGATTCATTAACTAAATTAGCGTGGATGAAATATTGGCCGTAGTGCAGCCATTGGGCAAAATACCAAGCAGCTACTGGCAATGTTCCGATCGCGAATCCGCCCCAAAGATACCCAGAAGTGAGGAGTCGCGGGGTATCCCAAACCAAAAAAATACAGCCCATCCCAGCCAGCAGCAGCCCCAACATGACGCCCTTAGTCAGGCAAATGAGTCCGAACCCAATCCCCGCGCCCAAAGCGTAGCGCAAGTCGCGGCGCGATCGTAGCAAACACCACATCGCCCCCAGCAAAAAACACAAAACCGCCCCATCCAACATCGCCAAACGTCCATGCCGCACCACCGGTAACAGCGTCAGATAAACGAGGGCAGAAAAAATGGCAATCAAACGCGGAGGAAACAACTCCCTGCCAATGGCGTAAAGCAGGGGCACTGAAGCCGCCGTCAGCATCGCCGGTACCAACCTCGCCGTCAATTCACTGACGCCGCCTGCTGCAAAACACAGCCCGATTAGCCAGTGTACCAGCGGCGGTTTGTTGAAATAAGGCATAGAGTCGATCGTCGGATACAGCCAATTTAAGTTGCCGCGCCAAATTTCGCGACTTACCTGCGCTGCAATGCCTTCATCCCAATCCCGCAAAGCCACGCCGCCCAGATTCAGCCCGAAAATCAGCACCGCAGCCAACAGAAAAGCCAGCATCCACAGTTTGTCTGTAAAGCTGTCATTCCAGCGATTTTTCGGTTTGTGGCCCCGGAATGGAAAGATTTCTGACATAAGTTAAGAGAGTTTTGAGCGTCCCAAACTGCAGGTAAACTTAGACAGCAGTTATTTGCGACTAGGAAAATACCATGAACTTGCCTGTAATTATAGATATTATCATTGGCTTAGTCTTTATCTACCTGAGTTTAAGCTTGCTAGCTTCGGAAATTCAGGAACTGATTACTACTGTTTTGCAGTGGCGGGCGGAACATTTAAAGAAGTCGATCGAAGTGCTGATTTCTGGCGGCAGCGAAGGCGCGAAAGATCCCCTGCAATTTAAGAGAGTCGGACAGTTAGCCCATTCGATTTACGCCAATCCGATTATCAAGGATTTGAATCAGGGCGCGAAAGGGCTTTTATCAGAGGGATTCCGCTCTGTTACGCACCGCATGGGGGATTTGTACCACGGAGTTACGGGTACTAAAAATGTTTTTGGCAATAAATCCAGTGGGCCTTCTTATATTCCAGCCGAGTGTTTTTCGGCTAGCCTTTTGGAAACTTTAAAGGTTTCTAGTTTGCTCAGCTCTATCTCTAAAACGCGATTGGAAAGATTTAAAAACTTACAATTAGCACAAATTCAACAGATTGGAGTAAATCTGAGTTTGCCGAATGCTACTAAACCGATAATTGAGCAAGAATTTAGGTGGCTGAATGCGGAGTTCAATCGAGTTGTCGAAGATTATCAAAACAATTTAGCAAGTTTGAACAACAGCTTAGATCGGATGTCGGAAAAGCTAGGATTTTATATTAAGGATTCTCAGGTTTATCTACCAGAAACCGAGCTAGCAGGGAGAGAATTTCAGAGGCAGATGGCATTTGTCAAGGCTCGTTTTGACAGCAAAATTGAGCGGGTGGCGCTGCTGGGGCAACTGCAACCGAGTTTCAGCAATATGTTAAATACTGTTAAAAAAAGTCAAGAGACGGTAGCAGAAATTATGGATATTAAAGAGGAAAGTCCAATTTATCAACAAATTCAAGAAACCTTGGACAGTATGCCAGAATCTTTGAAACGCAGCCTTTATATTTTAGCGCAGCGCGCTGAAAAAGGCGGCGGAGATACTCAAGAGCAGTTGCAGCGTTTTCAGAAAGAAATTGAAATTTGGTTTGACCAATCGATGGAGCGTGCTTCTGGCGTTTACAAGCGGAATGCCAGAGGGGTTGCGATTTTGCTCGGAACTGCGATCGCAGTCGCTGCTAATGCTGATAGCATTCATATTATTAATCGGTTGTCGAAGGATTCGATGTTGCGATCGACTGTTAACTTGTACGCTGAGCAGTTGGTGACAAACAATGCTAAGACTAAATCAAATAATTTAACCAGTCTCACAAAAGTTCAACAGGATGTCGATCGAGCTTTGGATCAGGTAGCTCTGCCTTTTGGATGGAGCGAACAGAACAGCTTAGAACGAGATAAGCAGGGGAATTTATTGTGGCCGGCTTTGATTGGAAAATTGTTTGGTTGGATATTGAGCGGCGTAGCTATTTCTATGGGGGCTGCTTTTTGGTTTGAGGCGCTCAACAAGATTATTAATATTCGCAATGCAGGGAAAAAACCGCCATCTTCCACAGAATCTTGAGCGGTGCAGTTGCGAGGCCAATCTACTAACTGTCATACCCTTTTAGATTTTAGATTTTAGGTGGGGGAATGACTGAAGACTATCGAGGTTTGAAGCACGGGTTTAGATTTGGATTCTTTGCGTGAAAGTGGTATCACCGGTAGGATATCGGATCGATCGCTAATTGCGCGTTAGCCGGAAGTAAGGGAAAACACGCAGAATATAAATTCCGTGCGATCGCGGATGGCAGTGCTGCAGAAATAGAGGAAACTAATAGATAGGTTAAATAAGAATGGGCGAAATAAACAAGGTCGCTGGCAGTTTCAGAAGCTCTGACTCCAAGGCTGTATGTACCGCTAAACACACTTTTGGAGGACAGAATATGTTGACTTCTTTAAGGGAAACGACTCCCGCCTCGGAATACGCAAATCCCCCATCCAAAAGCTTTGTATTCAAGGACTCCAGCATCAATGAAGGTGGATATTTTGTTTCCAGAATTTTGGCTGGGGAATCTGACTGCATCAAGAAAATTACTTCGGCACTTCAAAAATCTGTCTCTATCCTTAGAGAGATTGACAAAGTTCGCACAACTTCTCGCGGCACCTCGAACCCACTGCAATTAGGCTTTGTTATCGTCAGTTCAGATTACCTGGAACCATACAAAAGTCAATTGCCAAAATCGCACAGTTCCCTGAGTAAAAACAGGGGACTGGGTTCGTGTTATGCCGATCGAGATAGTGATACACTCAGCAACGGCGGTGGGCGCGATCGACTGTTTGCTAATTAATTAAGGAGAGTGATTTAATGGAGGGTGTGAAACGTACCGAGGGCGACTGGGCCGAATGCAATTGTAATTAGTGACGCAGGCGCGATCGAAATCAACGATTATATCTGACTCAATCTGCAATAATATCAACTCCTGCGGAATAATTTGAATCACGTTTGTAGCGAGGTGGGCATTCCTCACAGTGTCGGTAGCACGCCATAAGCCAATTGATTTCTAGCGAGGGGTTCCACTTAAGATTAGACCGTTTTGACTGTTAGTAAGCTGCTACGCATTTAAATTGCATCCAGAAACGGGCAGGATGCCCGTTCCACAATAATTGTAGACAAATTGACTGTCAAATTAGATGCACAACAGCTTAAATGCGACCAAACCTCCTGCCAATCAGTATTTGGATGTATCGGAAACCTAGCAAGTTCAAAGCATATAGAATTATTCACAATCTACATAATTCAGTTTTCCCTTGGATCAAATACAGCTAGGTAAACTGTAATGCCTTGCGCCTATACGTATAATATCACACTCAAATCAAAACTACTAAATATAATTCAGAGGAGTTATTCTGAGGGAAATTACCATAAAGAATTGGTTTAAAGCCGGAACCCTGATCGGGAGAAATTAAAAGAAGAGTATTCATTACTCCAATCCTCTTCTTTCCAGGTAGAGGTCGCTATCAACTGTCAACTATCAACTGTCAACTGTCAACTGAACTCCACCATTTCCGAGTACCTGAAATCAGGCTACTGCTAGCAAACTCAGGTCGCCAAAATTTGATGTACAACCTAGATTAATTTATTTGAATAGGCGCGATAAATGTTGTAATATATTCCCAGCGGTAGAGGCAAAAATTTCCAATGTGGTCAATAGACTATCTGTAAAGGTGGCTCCAAATAAATCCATAAAAATATTTCAAAAAGTACACAATGTCTCAATTGGGTGTTAAGATATAATGAAATAAGCCTGATGAGATTACTCCGGGGTGTATCTACTAATAATGCCCTTAATGGAGTCTCCAATATGAGTTCTACATTCGCTCAAGTTAACTCACAATCTGCTTTTGAAAAACAGCCACTGCGCTCCTTAGTCTTCATTGACTCCGGCGTGGAAGATTACGAGTCAATTACAGCGGGAGTGCTGCCGGGACAGCAGGTAGTAATACTCGATCGCACCAAAAACGGCATCGAACAAATCACCTCGGAGATAGAAAAATACGCCTCTACTAAGGGGGCGATAGACTCGGTTCACATTATTTCTCACGGCAGTTCTGGCAGCCTACAATTAGGCAATACCGCTCTGGGTTCAGATAATATAGAGCAATACAAAAGCCAGTTGGAAAAGTGGCAAACTTCCCTAGCCCCACAAGCAGACATCTTGCTGTACGGCTGCGACGTAGCCGCGGGTTCAGGTGCTAATTTCGTCGATCGATTCAGTCAATTAACCGGGGCTGATGTTGCCGCATCCACCAACACAACCGGCAGTGGCGGCGACTGGAATTTAGAATTTGCTAAGGGCCAAATTGAATCTCCCTTAGCCTTGCAGCCAGAGGCTATGGCAAGTTACCAAGGTGATTTAGCTACGATCGTAGTAGCCAACAAAAGCGATAGTGGGCCAGGTTCATTAAGGGCTGCGATCGCCACCGCTGTTGCAGGCGATATCATTACCTTCGCTCCAGGTTTAGCCAGCCAAACCATTACCCTCACCAGCGGTCAACTCGATATTCCCGTTGGCAAAAACATCACCATTGACGGCGCCGCCGCAGCGGGTTTAACTATTAGTGGTAACAACGCATCCCGCGCCTTTTTTGTCAATGCCAACGTTGCGACTGCTACGAATTTTGCTGTCAAAAACCTCATTATTACTAACGGCAAAACTACCGATAGAGGCGGCGCGATCGGCACAACCGACGAAGTAAACCTCACAGTAGAAAACGTTCAGTTCAACAACAACGTCGCCGATAAAGGCGGTGGCGCAATTTTCGGTAATTTCAACAATACCCTGACTGTTACCAACAGTAAATTCAACGGCAACGTAGCCACTGCAGCTAACGATGAACGCGGTGCAGGTGCGATCGGCTTTTTGAGTTTCAAAACTTTTACAGTCACCAACAGCGACTTCACCAACAACAAAGGAATTAACGGCGGGGCAATTAACAGCCTTCAAGGTAAGCTGACAATTGACAACTCCCGATTCATCGGCAACGATACCACCGCAGCCACTTTCGCCACAGGTCAGCCCAATGATTTCTTAAGAGGTTTCGGCGGCGCACTTTATACCGATCGAGCCAGCAATCCCAGCGAAGCTTCCGGCACAATTAAAATCACCAAAAGTGTATTTCAAGACAACAAAGGGCGAGGCGAAGGCGGAGCAGCTTATCTGTTTACCGGCACCCAAGATAGCGTAAGTATTGCAGACAGCACCTTCCAAAACAACGAAATTCTGTCGCTTCCCGGTGGCAACAACGGAGTTGGAGGCGGGTTGGTAAACTTGAGCAACGGTCTCAACAAAGGACTTACGGTCTCCAACACCACCTTTGCTGGCAACAAAGCCCCCGGTCAAGGTGGTGCAATGTGGATCATGGATGCGCCTACCACCATTACCAACAGCACCTTTTCTGGCAACCAAGTTACTGGGACTACGGACTTTTACGGCAATGTCGGTGGTGCAATGGCTCTTTATTCCCCCACAACCATCGTCAACACCACCATTGCCGATAATTCCGCCCGTTGGGTTGGCGGAGGCATCTCAGCTGCAGAAGGAAAGCCTGTCAGCGTCAAGAACACGATTTTTTCTAACAACACGGCGGGGAATGAGTTTGGCATTCAGCAGCACACCAGTAGCGAACTAACTGACCAAGGTGGCAATTTTCAGTGGCCTGTCAAAAAAACCACTAACTTCAACGATTACAATGCCACGGCAAGTATTACGATCGCAGACCCCTTACTTGGTCCTTTGCAAAACCTCAACGGCGCTTTAGTCAGGCCGCTGCTGATAGGAAGTCCGGCAATTGATAAAGGGATTGCCACCGGCGCACCCATTACGGATCAGCGCGGCGTGACTCGCCCTCAAGATGGCGACAGCATTCCAGGCGCGATCGTGGACAGTGGCTCTTTTGAATTGGGAGGTAGTGTCGTCCCGGTGCCGACACCAACTCCGGCGCCGACTCCGACACCAACTCCGGCGCCAACTCCGACACCAACTCCGGCGCCAACTCCGACACCAACTCCGGCGCCAACTCCGGCGCCAACTCCGACACCAACTCCGGCGCCGACTCCGACACCAACTCCGGCGCCAACTCCGACACCAACTCCGGCGCCAACTCCGACACCAACTCCGGCGCCAACTCCGGCGCCAACTCCGACACCAACTCCGGCGCCGACTCCGACACCAACTCCGGCGCCAACTCCGACACCAACTCCGGCGCCAACTCCGAC
>NZ_JAUBQW010000123.1:0-19274 GCF_036701485.1 Microcoleus sp. Pol11C3
ACTTACACCTAACATCTGGCTAATTTCATGGTAAATTTTACCTGAAAGCGCCATTTTTACAGCTATTGCTCGTTTTATTTCTCTGGCATCGATATCGATTTTAATGAAAGATTCTAACAAAGCCATTTCTTTTTCCATATCTTTTTGTGGCAGTTGTAAGTTATTCCTTTTTTATTGTCACAATCAAGTATTGCATATAATTGTATCATAGTCTTGATAATGATTTAGGATTGTTATAGATGGACTTGTTAAATCTGGCAACAAATATAAAGATAACCATCCTTCGAATCCTTCTGCATTCAAACTACCCATAAAGAGCATTGGTGCAATTAAGTCCTTCTTTCCTTTTCTTCATGCTGCTACTAAATTTTCTCTTTTTCCGCGTTTTCCTGGTCTTTCACCATAGACTTTTTTTCCTCTGTTTGAAAGGGCACAAACACAACCTTCAAATTACTCAAATCCTGATTCATCAATGAATACAATGCTTTTACTGCCATAAAGTTTAATTAATTCTCTCAGATTCCTGTAGTATTTCATTCTTTCTTCTCGATTTCTTTATTGATAGCGAAGTTTTTTTTTTTGTAATCTTCAGTTTTTTTAAGGCATAGCAGATAGCACTCGGTCTGACGCCTGAAAGTTCTTGCTCTTTCTACTAATCTTGCTGAGCGGATTTTTTTCAACATCTTTTTTGAGGGCTTCCCAATCTAGCTTTCGTTGACGGTGGTTGACCTGAGTTAGTCGTAGGTCTTCCCTACCGGTTGCATCTATAAATTGTTGCTCTTCCTACCTTAAATATGGCGGCAGCTTTCGTTATACTCCCTCCATTTTCCACATAATTGACTATTTTTTGTCTTAAGTCTAGACTGTAAGCCATTTTTTTCTAATTAACTATTTTTATCGGTTTTATCATGATCTTACCTCTGTCTCACATTTATTTGAAATGACTATACATGACGATGCTGTGGGTCTACGAGCAAATCCGGTTTTTTCTTTTTGGGAGAACGAGATTGTTTAAGGAAAGACTTCAAATTAACCCGTCGGGCTAAGTCTGCCAATAAAAGGGCGAATTGGGGGAGTGATAATAACCCAAAACTCCTCCAATATACAGGGTCTATCGCAATCATCATGCCTTGATAAGTCCCCTGAATTTCAGCAACTAAGTAGAATTCAGAAAGGCTGGTCTCGATTTTTCCTACACCATGTACGCTGCCGAGAGTTCTGCCGATTACAGCTAAAATATTGTAGGCAACCAGAGCTAAAGAAAAACAGAATAAAGCAGCTTGGGGATAACCTAAGCTGGGAATTTCCCCCGCAAAATTCTTCTCTATAACTTGAAACATCGTTTCAATATTCCAGCGTTTTCTATACTGGGCCACTTTAACTGCACCGATCACATCCGAAGGTAGGCTAGTAAGAATAGGAATTTCTGACTCGTTGTCACGAGTAGGTTTATGAAGATGCAGGACTACTCGTCTTACTTTTTTTAAAGATTCTCCCCTATAAAGTGAGACTAATTGTTTGTTCAAAAACAGTCCCTGTCTCGACTTCACCAACTTCCTGCAATGCCGTCACGAAGGACTGGGGTAAGGTTTTGTGTTCTCGTACCAAAAAGTGAGCCGACGCCTGCTCCAAGCCAAACAAAAATCCTTGAGTACACATATTGCGATCGGCAATCCATAATTCACCGCTTTTAACAGTCTGTAACACCTGCTCAAACAATGCGCGTTCGCTAGTATAACCATCAAGGCATGGGAATATATTAATTGCTAATCTTAAATCAGGGTCAAGTACAACTAGGGACTTTCCTGGTAGCGCAGCAGCAGCACATGGTCTCAGAACTTTCAAGCGATGGTCAGTAGGTGCCAAGCAATTACCATCAAGGATTCTGATTGGCTAACCTGATAATATGGGAGTTGGAACACCTCCAATCAGTTCCATTAAAGTTGCCATTTCGAGTGATGTTTCTCTTAACAGTGATGCGCTGACTGCCAGTTCCATGCCATTGAGTTTGTTATAAACAGCCGTGCGACTCACCTTAAGTTCAGTAGCTTTATGTCGATACGCAGCATTGACGGAAGGATAAATGCCACAAACCACCAAACTCATCATATCTACCAGACTCGAGAACAATAACTCCCGTGTGTATTGGGTTTGAGCGTTTTTATCAAAAATGCTATCCATGTGCTCATGGTTCAATATACGCTCCATTAGACCTCGCACCATCATGGTGATGGGAGTTTTTTGGACAAATCTGTCAAATATTGCTTCTAGCATCAACTTTTTCCTCGCTTATCCTATTCCCAGCCTACCTTCTGTTCTTCCGAATACACTATCGGTGACTGCCGTGCACACAGGACTTCCAGACCAGGCTCAGCAGACACCTTGACAGGGTGGGATCTCGTAGCCCGCGCGAAAAATACAACGCAAGATGCCCGACAGCCTATGATTGAAGAAATATCCATTTAAACTATAAAAAAAAGTCCTCTTGAAAGGACTTTAGCTATGAGTCTGGGGTTTGAACCCCAGCGGGGCTAATTCGACATCTAACTTCTATTTCTGTGAACCAGTCGCACCCTCTGCGCCGGAGTTGCTATCAGGTACAGCCGTACCCGTAGGATTAGAATCGGTCTGGCTTTGGGTATTAGTTTGGCCGCTGGTACCTGCTCCAGAAGCGCCATCATCTGGAGTTGGAGATGGAGTAGCTGAACTCTCAGGTGCTGGAGTTGGCGGAGTGGAAGCTGGCTCATCCTGCGAATTCGGAACCGTAGTATTGGTATTACTTGACGGCGAAGATGGAGACGGCGCTGCTTGCTGAGCAGGTGCATCTTGCTGCTGTGAATTTGGAATTGTGATATTGATATTCGGAGCCGGATTTGCTTTAGGAGACGGAGCAGCCTTTTGAGCTGGACTTGGTTGAGGAGCAGGCGTAGCCTTTTGAACGGGAGATGGTTGAACCGGAACCGGAACAATCTTTTGAATGATCGTTTTTTCTCTCTCTATAGTCCGAGTCGGAGCCGGTGTTGCTGAAGGCTGATTCGCTTTCGGTACAACAATCACAGGAGCAGGAGTAGGAGTAGGAGCCTCCTGACTCCGATTGAAGTAATATACACTGCCCAGAACTAAGCCTGCCAAAGAAGCCAGAAGAATCCCTAACAGTAACCCGCGACCAGCATTCTCATTATCGCGGACTTCTTGGACTCCAGCTTGGCGGTGGTTTTCCGCCATTTCACCCTGGACATAACCTTGGTGATGAGCTGCTTCTTTAGAAGCCTTCCCCGTTGTACTCGGAACACTTGTAGTGGTTCGGGTTGTACTGACGTGACCGTTAGTTGCATCTGTGTGAACTTCTTGATGAATTTCACGGCTAGAGCTATTTTCTTCGTTAGGTTTCATAATTATCTTCGCCACAACTATTCACACAATATTTGTCTGTAGGAGATGCTCTGGTTTGAAAACTTGAGCTAAGCGGTTGAGCATTTAAATCACTTATTTCAACTCACTTTCAAGATTCAGGTGTAAACGTGGGCGTTTGGCTCATACCCAGTTTAAATGCTTAACCGCTTTCTGCTTAGGGAGTTTAGAGAACTTTTGGTTTTTCCTTCATTTGTATCCAATCTAACTGGTTAAGGTATTAACCAGGCTCTACCCCCAGAGTGATTGCCCAAGTCCCCAAAGGAATAGAATTAGCCGGACTTCAACAAAGAATACCGGCTAAATGAGTTATTTATAAGACTTGCAGAGCAAGCATATAAGCTTAAAAGATTAGTAATGAAAGAGACAGCCCCCGCCGCGCTGCCCCCCCTGCTTTGATCAATTTGGCCCAAGCCTTGGTCATTCAGTGAAAAGAATAAACGTCGGATCGAGGTATTGAATGAGTGTCACCAAAGCAAGATTAGTCGAGGATTTAGCCTCCTCATAGAGGATTCATGGCACTCTTAAATGTGGCCACTTTACTGCCGGAGTGGGAAGGCAATACATCTGAGAAATGGGCAAAAAAGAGAAGGAAGTAGTAACAGTTACTAGCCATCTATTTATAAAGCCAGTTTGTGCTTGAAATTTGTTTAAGTCCGGTTAGATAACCACAATTAAGTTTTTAGTAATAAACGCAACTTTTTTCTCCTCCATCCAGAGAGGATGGTGGTACTCACTACCAACCCAACAAGCTTGATTACGGGATATTAACCGGACAGGAACATTACTAACAACTGAGTTTCTGTTATTCTGTTCTTTCAATGATAATGGTCATGTGAGCGACTAATGCACCGATCGCTCCTACTGCTGCAATGACTGGAAACAAGGCCGCACCGATGACTCCACCGACTACTCCCACAGTCAGAGGAACTTCTACCAAAATCCGTCCCTCTTCATTTTTGATAATGATGCGGCGGATATTTCCTTCGTGAATCAGTTCTTTAACTTTAGCCACCAAATCGTCGCCGTTAATTTTTACCTCCTCGACGCTAACTTTTTGCTGAGTATAAGCTGGTGTTTCTAAAGGAGTCGTTTCAAAATTAACCTGACTAACTTTGTCTGCAGAAACTTTTTCCGATACAGGTATTGATTCGAGTTCTCTTGTCCCAACTGGTTCTTGTAGTCGCTCTGTAGGTGTGTCCATTTTTTGTTCTCCTTTTAGGTAAAAGTATTTTTGTATATAATTATTGAGAATTATAACACGCAACTTTTTGTCGATAAATCATTCTTTTGGGTGATATTGCTGCTGGCGCTGTCGCGCTTTTCTCTCTTGATCATTGACAGCGAGAGGCTAAAATCCTTCCTCCGTGGGCGTTAGCTGCCGACTTTCCTTGTGCCGCTTGGTTAACTGTGTGCTTATGGGCCTCGCACTGCCTCACCCTTCAAAAACCTCCAATCCAGACAGCCAAAGGATGAGAGGAGATTCACACTCTCAGAGACTCAGACTTAACAGGTGTACAGGTTGAAATACTGGCATTGTACTGAAAGTACGATCGTCGGGCCGTGTATAGAGTTACCACCTCTCGTTCGGGAAACCGCACATGAAAACCGTCGCTTACTTTCCTCAAATATCAGTTCAATCTAGCTCAGTGCGATCGCCCAACAAAATCAGACCCCCCAAGGTTCCTCAAATCAACATCTTAGAGTTTCTAATGAGAATTGCCTAAAATCAAGGGGGAGGAGAAATAATAATGATCGAAATATTATCGTAACCAAACCAACTTCCTCAAATTGAAGTTGAAGTTGGGGAAAATTCGGGTAAAATAGAATTATTTCTTTCTGCTTCCTCTTTATTCTCCGTGTCGGATTTGCCAGCGACAGAGTTTGAATCTCAAGTTCGTGGCCCGACGGTACTTTTGTGGAAACTTTTAAGGCGCATTAAGCGGATGTGTGGAATGTGAGTTTTAGTTGCGATCGCACAACTTTAGCATCGACCGGGAAAAATTTCGTCGGTGAAGCTTTGGAGTGTCGATGCGGCTAAAGTATAAGCTGCCGAACTTGACAAATGGCTCGCAATCGGCTGTCCCTAGCTCGGAGACTACCTACAATACAATCCTCGGTTGAGTGCGATCGGCCTTTGTGCGAAAAAACTGACAATTGAGATTTATTGGCAATTCCCCGCAACCGATTTGGTCTGAATTCTCAAAGTGGGCGATCGGCTTCTAATTTGTCGTTATTGTTGTCTTATTATAATATAATTTTACGCAAGGGGTAATACGAAACGTACTGCCACAGGTCGCAGATGTCTATCAATCGCAAGCAAATTAATGTCATCAAACATTAAAAATAGTTATGACTGCTATATTTGGATTAGTAGAATCTTGGAAAGATAAAATTTACTACATAGTCAGGTGTCAAAGGGTTGTCTGCTGTTACACTAATCTAACCGGCAAGCTGATTTCGGGTGACAGCAGAACTATTTAAGGAAAAAAATTGTGCTAAATTAACTCAATTCGAGCGAGCAGATTAGAGTTTATTTTTCAGCTATAAAAAGAGTAGAAAATGCAGTCCAAATAGTACCCAAGACTCCAGCATCCAACCGCTACTGCCAATTACCAAAGGAGGGAGCAGTGTATGAAAATGACGGGTTGAGTCCCCTGAAATCGCCGCTTGGTTTGGGATCGACTCTACAGGAATTAACCCTCTACGACTATCTCCTAGAGTCTGAGTGTCCGGGGGACGAAGTTGCTAAACTTTTTCAGGCAAACCCTTTACTTCCCGGGATCATCATCACTCAGCAAGGAAAGTTTACAGGGATGATTTCGCGGCGGCGTTATTTTGAACACATGAGCCGCCCCTACAGCTTGGAGTTATTTTCTCAACAGCCTTTGTTCATACTCTACCGCTTTACTAAAACTGATATGTTGGTTCTCGATCGCGAAACCTCAATTATGACGGCAGTGCGGCAGTCTTTGGAGCGATCGCCCGAACTCATCCACGAACCAATTGTAGTACAAGTAGAACCGGAAACTTACAAACTTTTAGACGTACACCAACTGCTGCTTTCTCAGTTGCAAATTCACGAGTTGTCAACAGTGGCGATGCGGGAGTCGCAAGCGCAATTGAGACATCAAGCCCAACAGCTCGAACTTGCCTTGCTGGAACTTCAGCGCACTCAAACTCAACTAATTCAAACAGAGAAAATGTCTTCTTTGGGGCAGTTAGTAGCAGGAGTTGCTCACGAAATTAACAATCCGATCGGCTTTATTTATAGCAATTTGCACCACGCTAAAGAGTACACGCAAGCTTTAAGGCGGATGCTCGACATCTACCGACAGCACTGTCCCGAGCCCATCGCAGCAATTGAAGCGGAAGCAGAAAAAATCGAACTCGATTATTTGCTAGAAGATTTGCCGAAAGTCTTAAATTCTATGCAGCAAGGTGCAGAAAGAGTGCGCGACATCGTTTTGTCGCTGCGGAATTTTTGCAGGTTAGACGAAGCTCAAATGAAGCAGGTCAACATTCACGACGGTATCAACAACACGATTATGCTTTTGCAAAGCCAGCTTAAAGGGAAACCAGGCCAGGAGGCGATCGCAATTCACAAAGAATACAGCGACTTGCCCCTGGTGCAGTGCTACCCCGGACAGCTTAATCAGGTATTTATGAATATTTTAGTTAATGCCATTTACGCTCTTGTTGAGTCGAACCAACACCAAAATGCCGATAAAAAAAGCCATAAAAAGTCGTCATGCGAGCAAAAGCAGCCTTGTACAAATAGTCAATCATCACCTTCTAACTCTACCCGCCTAATTCCTGCGATTCGGATTCGCACGGAGTTAATTGAGACAAAAAAGGTACGAATTAAGATTTCTGACAACGGCCCGGGGATGACAGAAGATGTTCGGAAGCGGTTGTTTGACCCTTTCTTTACTACTAAGCCGGTCGGCCAAGGAACCGGTTTGGGACTCTCGATTAGCTATGAAATTGTTGTCAACCAACACGGCGGCGAATTGAAGTGCTTTTCTGAACCGGGAAAAGGAACAGAATTTGCGATCGAGATTCCACTTCAACAGTCTCCCCCAGCACAGATTTTGCCTCGCTTTGCGTGATACAGCAGAAGGAAGAAGGAAGAAGGAAGAAGGAATAAAAGTTAGGGACTCGGCCGTTGAAACCGCTTATTGTCAAACTTTCGTTCCTCTCGCTTGAGACTAAAGAATAAAGCCCATCGGCTACTGCGAACCTTTGCAAACCCACTTCCACAAAGGATGACTCGGCCCCTGTTGGCGAATGCGACGCACTTGTTGTTCCAAACCCTGTTTTTCTCGCAGGGGCAATCCTCGCACTATATTGCGACTTTGCCAAGTTAGCACTGCTAAAGTCATTCCCAAGCACAAACCCAAACCGAGAGTCGGCCAGCGATGAAAAGATAAACCGTAGCGCACCGCCGCCCAAGTGAAGTTTTCTAACCACAAAGCGATTTCGCGGCGCAAACCCCAAATGCTCAAAGAACCGACGCTAATCCAGAGCAATATCACAGTTAACCAGCGGCCATAAACTGTTAGTTTGTGAAGCCTTTCCACTTCACTTTGAAAAATTGCGTCGCCTTCATTAGTCATTAGTTATTAGTCATTACTCATTAGTTATTAGTCAGTCAAAAGTCAAAAGTCAACAGTCAACAGTTAACAGTCAACTAAACTTCCTCTGACGAGTTGATTCCTTCTGCATGGACAGCGATGGAGTGGCCCGTGCGACTGCGCCACCAAGCTAGCAGCGTGCTGGCAATGAAAATACTCGAATACGCACCCGCAATAAAGCCGACAATCAATGCTAAAGCAAAGTATTTGAGGGTTTCGCCGCCAAACAAAAAGATTGAAGACAATGTCAGCAGCGTTGTCATCGTCGTGTTAATTGACCTTCCCAGCGTCTGCATGACCGCATCATCGACAATTTGATCGATCGACTGTCCCGGATTTAGCTTGATTACTTCGCGCACGCGATCGTAAATTACCACTGTATCGTTAACAGAAAAACCGATGATTGTCAAGATTGCCACTACAAATAAACTGTCAACTTCCACACCTTGAACTAAACCTAAAATTGAGAAAATACCAACAGTAATGAACACGTCGTGAAACAGAGCTACAAAAGCAAAAAAGGCATAATCTAACTGAAACCGGAATGTCAGATAAATAGTAATGCCAGCAAAGGAAAGAAATATAGCCAACAATCCCGAAGTAAATAATTGTTTACCGAGGGTAGGCCCAACCGTATCAATTTGAGTAGATTTCGGGGAAAAAGCGCCTATTTTATCGTTTAATGCTGTTTGCAACTTAGTACGTTGTTCGACATCCAAAGTTTTCGTGCGTAGCGACAAACCGCGCTGTTCTTTGCCGATAACTTGAATGCTGCTGCCTGCCAAACCTTGGGCGTCCAAGACTTCGCGGACAGCAGCAAGATCGATCGGTTTACAATTTTCCGGTTTCGTGCAGTCGAGTTCAAATTGCAGGCGAGTGCCGCCGATAAAATCTAAACTTGGGCGCAGCGGTGCGCGGATGTCGGGACGAGTCCAAGAAATCGCCATCGACACTATACCTGCGAGTATAATAACGGCGGACATAGTCCACCAGATCGATCGCTGTTTGATTACACTGAATTTCATAATTTGAAGGAAGAGGGAAGTTCGGCAACGAGCAATGTACGAGATGTAATGGATGGAAGGAAGAAGGAAGAAGTCAGTTAAAAAACAGTCAACCGTCAACAGTCAACAGTCAACCGTCAACAGTTAACTATTAGCAGTTTTCGACAAACCAGGACAGAACCACTGAGGTTTCCGCAGGGCTGGAAAGCCCAACACTACCAACATTAGAGTGCGGCTACAAGTAATAGCAGTAAACATACTCACTACCACGCCCAATGCCAGCGTTACAGCAAACCCTTTAACTAAACCAGCGCCCAACCAGAACAAAGCAGCACAAGCAATTAGCGTTGTGACGTTGCCGTCTAAAATGCTGGAAAAAGCGCGGTAAAAACCAGATTCGACCGATCGATAAAGCGTCTTTCCCGCCCGCAACTCTTCCCGCGTGCGCTCAAAAATCAGCACGTTAGCATCCACAGCCATTCCGATGCTGAGCACAAAACCAGCAATTCCCGGCAGCGTTAATGTCACTCCCAAAAGCACGAAACCGGCCCAAGTTAACAGAGCATAAATTAACAGAGCAATATTGGCAATTACGCCAGGGAGTCGATAGTAGGCAATCATGAAAATCAAGACGAGAATTAAGCCGCCGATACCTGCGTTAATACTGCTTTGAATGCTGTCTTTACCTAAGCTAGCGCCGATCGTGCGGTTTTCTACAATTTCGACCGGCACCGGCAAAGCGCCGCCCCGCAATTGCACTGCCAAATCGTTGGCTTCTTGCGTTGTAAAGTTGCCTTGAATTACGGCACTCCCACCAGTAATTCCTGTCTGGGCAAATTCAACGCCGACGACTGGAGAACTGATCATTCTTTCGTCTAGGAAAATACCGATACTGCGTCCGGTGCCGGCTAAATTTTTCGTTAGTTGGGCAAAGAGTTCGCCTCCTTTGGTATCGAAACGGAGAGCAACGTTCCAGTTCTTCCCAGCCGCCAAGGGTTGAGGTTGAGCGTCTTTGAGGTTTTCCCCACCGAGTCCGGTGCTTTTGAACAGTTTGGCGATCGCCTCATTGCTTCTTTTCAAAGCAGCCTGATTTTCTTTAATTGCTGCCTCATTCGGGCTAGTTTTCAATTCTGTTTGTTTGACCAGCAATTCCTGCTGCAACTGCCTTTCAATGGCTAATTGTGTTTCTGTTCCGGGCAGTTGTTCCTGAAATTCTAGCTTTGCCGTGCCGCCCAAAACTCGTTCTGCTTGCTGCGGGTCATTTACTCCGGGCAACTGCACGAGAATTTGGTCTTCTCCTACTGTTTGCACTAATGCTTCGGAAACGCCCAAACCGTTAACCCGGTTTTCGACAATCCGCCGCACTGCTTCTAACATTCCCTTGTCAATTTTGGGAATTGTGGGGGTAGTTTTTACCTGAATTGTGAGTTGCGATCCTCCTTGCAAGTCTAATCCCAGCCGCGTCGGAATTGTTACTATTACAGTAATAGCGGCGATGATTAAAACAAAAATTAGGGCTAATATTGAACGTTGTTTTTGCATATTTAATTATTAGTCATTGGTCAGTTGTCAGTTGTCAGTTGTCAGTTGGCAGTTGGCGGTTGGCTGATTTTAGTCAACAGTCATCAGTCAGCGGTCATCAGTCAACAGTCATCAGTCAACAGTCAACAGTCCACCAATGACTACTGACTAATCACTATTTATACTCGCAAAGCTACCATTTTTTGGACTGCTTCGACAATTTGGTTGGGCTGGACAATGGTCAGTCTTTCCAAATTACCGTTGTATGGTGTGGGAATATCTTGTGAAGACAGGCGCAAAACTGGTGCGTCGAGTTCGTCAAAAAATCGATCGCTGATTGAGGCAATTAGTTCGGCACCGATGCCTCCTGTTTTCATGCACTCCTCCACAATAATTACTTTGTGAGTTTTGCGAATGGATGCACCAATTGTCTCCATGTCAAGGGGTTTGAGAGAAATTAGGTCGATCACTTCTGGATCGTAACCTTCTTTTACCAGTGCGGGCACGGCTTGCATGACGTGGTGCCGCATCCGGGAATAAGTCAGGATAGTGACATCTTTGCCCGATCGCACAATTTCTGCTTTGTCCAGGGGCACTAAATATTCTGTTTCTGGCAAATTTTCTTTGAGGTTGTAAAGAAGGACGTGCTCGAAAAACAGAACGGGGTTGTCGTCGCGGATGGCTGATTTTAAGAGTCCTTTGGCGTTGTAGGGAGTCGAACAGGCGACTATTTTCAAACCCGGTACTGCTTGGAAATATGCTTCTAGGCGCTGGGAGTGTTCCGCGCCGAGTTGCCGGCCCACGCCGCCTGGCCCGCGAATTACCATTGGCATTTTGAAGTTGCCGCCGGATGTGTAGCGCAGCATTCCGGCGTTGTTGGAAATTTGGTTGAAGGCCAGCAGCAAAAAGCCCATGTTCATGCCTTCGATGACCGGTCGCAGTCCCGTCATTGCTGCGCCTACTGCCATACCTGTAAAGCTATTTTCGGCGATCGGGGTGTCGAGCACTCTAAGTTCGCCGTATTTGTTGTAGAGGTCTTTGGTGACTTTATAGGAACCGCCGTATTGACCTACGTCTTCGCCGAGTACGAATACGGCGGAGTCGCGGGCCATTTCTTCGTCTAACGCCTCACGGAGGGCGTTGAACAATAAGGTTTCTGCCATAGGAGGTTAAGCAATGATTGCAGGAGGGTCAGACTAGAATATTAACCTTTTGGGGGTGTGGATGAGGAGGCGATCGCAAATTTGACAGTTAAAACCTGAGATTTTCCCAATCTCTATCATAACATTTGTATTATGTCAATGAATATTTAAGTTAAAATAATACTAACTTGCCTGCCCACAGCAGAGGAATATGATGCTCCAGACAAAAACTCAACTAACTCTGGAAGAGTTTTTCGCTCTTCCCGAAGGAGAAGGCGATATTACCTACGAACTTATTGACGAGCAAGCAGTACCGAAGATGTCACCTAAAAAATTTCATTCTCGCCTCACCAGAAGCCTAATAAAAATCCTCGAACAGTGGGGTGAGGAACAGGGAGAAATTGGTGTAGAATGGGCTGTCAAATTAACCAGACTAGGGCGAGACTGGGTGCCAGTACCAGACCTTTTATATGTTTCTTACGAACGCTTATCTCCTGATTGGAATCAAGATGAAGCCTGTCCTGTAGTCCCAGAATTAGTCATAGAAATTATTTCACCAGAACAAACTTTCGGTCAGTTAGCTGCTAAAGCAAGAAATTATTTAGATGCTCAGGTATTGCGGGTTTGGGTAGTAGATAGCAAGGCGAGAAGCATTACAGTTTTTTACCCCGATGCAGCACCGCAAACTTATATGGGAGATACCCTATTAACAGATCCACTTTTTGATGGATTAGAATTTACTGCTGAACAGCTATTTCAGATGGCAAAAATACCATAAGGTTTTTTGGGATGAGAGTGTGTTAGTTCACAAGCTATTCCATTGTTCCAGAGTAATTTCCCTTTCTATGATCTCCTCGGCCTCTCGAATCATCATCCGTAGCTGAGGGACAGAATACTCATCATTAGAGGGAATCGTTAAGCGATCCTCCTGATAAATCATAAACTGGTGCTTACTTCCAGAAAAAGGGCCCGAAAAGCCTAGCTGTTGTAATTTCTGGATAAACTCTCGACGCTTACAAGGTGTCCAACGGCTCAAGGCTAGGCTCCTGATTTAAATCAATATTGTCAATGACGGGCATTCGATGTCGCAATTTCAACCCTAGCAAAATCCAGTCTTCCAAAGTTGAGCGCAACTCATTTTGACACTCTTTTAAAGTTGAACCAAAGGCGATGACTCCCTTGCAAACAGGAATTTTCCCAACAAAGCTATGATCTTCAAGTTTGTCATACATAGCCTCAGCCATTGCTTTGTCAACGTATTCGCTCAGAATAAATTTTACAGTCATTGAGTTTCCTTTTGTTTGTCGAATATTGGAATCTCCTTCACAGTTACATCCATTATATTTTTTTTGTCTAGTTCCGGCATTTAGATTTCTGAAAAATGTTTTTGCAGTAAATCGTGAATAAATCGATAACGCCGATCGCCATTTTTTTGCAGCAACAGGCGATCGCTCGCAGCATCGAGAAAACCCCTGTAATCCCAAGGAATGTAGCCCTTCGACCACAGCACGAGGTGCAATATAAACCTTTCAATCCCCGGAATTCCCGGCAACAAAGCACTAATTACCGCAGCAACAGCACCCGCAATTAATCCCCAGATCGACCCGGAGACTAGGGTGGCAATTAATCCTAAAATCACCCAAATCAGCCCGCCAACCAGCTTAACTCCAAACTGATACTTGCGCCGTTGCTCGTCTGTTTGCAGCCAGCTAGACGGTATGCGATCGAGGTAAAATTCTTGAATTCCTTGCTGTTCCATTCTTCTGGCCAACCACCCCAGCCAGTGGCGAATTTGTTCCGGCCGCAGTTCCTTACCTCTGGGATATTGCTTGACTTTTCCGGTCATTTGGTGGCGAATATAGGCAGTTAACAGATATTTGCGCTGTTCTTCTGCGGAAGTTATGCGCTTCCAAGCTTCAATTAAAATATCGTCGTAAGCCAAAGCCATCATGCTCAAAAGCAAGGGAACTTTTGCCAATTTCAACAACTCCGGCTCGTGCTCAATGCTGTACCAAAGTTCGCGGCTTCTGGCTTCTAGCAAATAATTTTGAATTTGAGTTTCTGTTAAAGGTTTCAATAAAACCGCTGCTTGCAGGCGAAATCTTGTATCGCAGTTTTTGTAAGCTTCAAAACTGCTGCAAGCTACTAAATGTTTGGGTTTAAATTCGCTTTCCACAAACTGATTGATTGCTTGAATACAGCTATTTTGGCGATCGGTTTCCACTTCGTCCAAGCCGTCGAGGAGAGGCAGCAATTTTTGTTCGGCTAGCCATTTTTTGCCGACAGCAGGAGAGATGCGGTATTTGAACTGAAGTTGAGCAATTAACCAATCTGCGATCGCCCCAGATTCGGCTTTCCATGAGCCGAGTTCAAACAGCACTGGTACGGGCAAACTAGCATCTTTTTGGGCGCGGGAAACTAACACCCGAGCTAATTCTAGCAGCGTCGTAGTTTTGCCTGCACCCGTCGCTCCCAAAATTACCAATTTGCCGCCGGCGCGATCGAACACTTTAGCAATGCTTGCTTTGGGAGGAAGCCGAAAACTCGGACGGTTGCCCGCTTTCACTTCCACATCCCAACAGCGGTTAACACCAACAGGCTGCGAGTCTTGGCTGAGGTTAGCCAGCACAGCGGCGTGCAAAGACTGCGCGAGGCCTGCTTGGACTTCCTGCTTCACCTCCTCCAACAATCGATCGCGAGGCGGTTGTAATCTCAGAGGAATCAATTTTGACATTTTATGTACCTCGCGCTGAACGCTTACTTTCGCAAATTTGCGCGCAAATAACCCAGAGCAAGATTACCATCAGTATAGGCGTCCAGTATATATTCACTCAAATTATTGCGGCAATTATCCATGTAAAATTTTATAGAAAAATTCTGACCCTGTGGCTCGCACTAGGTATTTCCACTATAAATTAACTGGCGATCGCCCCAACTCCCAAACAAAAATTATTAGTATAGATACAGAGAGGGTTTTTTATGTCATTTACGAAGGCTCAAATCATCACAGTAAGCTTAGCAGGAGTTGCAACAGCGGTGGGAGTAGCTGTTGCGACTATACAGTCGGGTGCGATGAAACAATCCAATCCTCCCCTTGCAGAATCGTCGGCATCCACCAGAAACCAGATTGCAGGGCCGACGAACAACCCTGAATCTCGGCAACCAAAATCTCTGCAAGCACAAACCCCGGCTTTAGAATCTCCGAAATCCACACCCCAACCGGCAAAAACCCCGGCTGTTCAATCCTCGCTAGTTGCAGGAGTCTCTGGGCGAAAAGTTGAGCCAGTAGTTGTCACACCGCCAAATTCGGGTTGCAAAATCAGTATGGCTGTAGTCAGCGATCCGAATCCACCGCTAAATGTGCGATCGCTCCCGCAAGTAAGCGGCAGCCAAATAGTAGGAAAACTTAAAAATAATACCTTTGTTTCTGTTGCCGAAGAACAAAACGGTTGGCTGCGAATTACCGAGCCTGTTCCCGGTTGGGTTGCGAAAAAACGCACCGAAAGCAGTTGTTCTAACGTCAACCAGCCGATTAATTTCCTGCCGGGAGGAGATGAAGCAATTGTCAAAGGTCGAATTATCGGCGGCGGCAGCCACTCTTACCGGATTCGCGCCCGAAAAGGTCAAACAATGACTGTTAAGAATCGGCAAGAAGTTTTCCCGCAAATTATAACTCCTCGTGGCAAACTTTTAGCCGGAGATCCTTATCAAGGCCATGAAACAGAGTGGAGTGGAAATATACCAGTAACAGGCAATTACACATTACAATTAGACTCTAATTTCCGAGGATACGAATACGAATTTTCGGTTGAATTGCGATAATTTTCCTGACATCTGTAGGGACACCGCACTGCCGTGTTCTACCTGGCTCTGCGGCTTTTAATAAATAGTATAATTAAGGAATCTCGGAAAGCGAGATATCAAGAATCGCAAATTTCTGCCAATCTTCCGAATCAAAGTGCCACCATTCGGTTGTGATACCGATAAATCCGTGTTTTTTCATCGCATCCTTAAGCACTTGACGATTTTTCCGAGATTCCGCGCTGCCCCCTTGATAATCTCCGTGAGCTTTTTCGGTAAAATCATCGTAAGGTGTTGGCATTTCCAATTCTTTGCCGGTGCGATCGACTAAAGTCAAATCAATAGCAGCACCGCGATTGTGCCGCGAACCTCTAGCAGGATTAGCAACATAGCGCGGATCTGGCCAAACTTCCCACATTTGCTTAGTCACTGAGAAAGGCCTGTAGCAATCGTAAACTTTCAAACCCAATCCGATTTTTTCCAAATCTGTTTGAACTAGCCCTAACTGTTGAGCAACAGAACTTCTCAAAGCGCATTTCGATATAGGGTAAAGTTTTCGTTTCAAGAAATTGTTAGTAGTGGCGTATCGGATATCCAGGCGAATATTGGGATTTACGGTGCGGATGTCAACCAGTCGCGCCGAACGCGGAAGTTGACTCATGAAAATACTTTCAGGTAATACTGGGTTTGGTTCTGGTTGGGTAATTTGCACTTGTGGCGGCTCCTGGGCGCGGACAAATGTTATATGGTGCAGACCGATCGCACATAGCAACACTAGCATAAATGCGATTAAGTATTTTCCAAAACGATTAAATTTCATAGCTGTTGGGATTGTGAGTGTTAAAAAGTAGATTGAGGTGGTTGTTCTATGCTATAACCAATATTATGTAGTAACCGTGACAGCAAGGGGAGCTATGAAAACTGCAATTTCACTTCCAGATTGAGTTTTTGAAGAAGCCGAGGCTTTGGCTAGTCAGTTAGGGTTATCGCGCAGTGAGCTTTATACAAAAGCATTGCAGGCGTATCTGCGGCCACACAACCGATCTCGAATTTTGAGCAAACTGAATCAAGTCTATTCTGAAGAGTCTTCTAAACTAGATCCTGTCTTGGCAAAGATGCAATTTATGTCCTTACCGCATGAGGATTGGTAATACCAAGTCCGGGTTCGGCTATTGAAATTGCTACTAGACAAAAAAACTTTCGGCGGTCGGCGTGCATGGGCTTTATTAACCCACGTATAGACTTGGATCGACAGACTGAATTTGCCTACTAATAATTAGGGACAGAGCTTTACGGGTCATTTCTATTGGCATAAATGGTGACTCTGACCAGTATTTAATTACTTGCTCCGGCAATGCTGGAATGTGAATAAAACCAACCTTCATATCAGAATTATGAATCTCCTTCCAATGAAGAAAGTGATAAAAAACTTGATTGCATAGATGAGTTCCACAATCATTTGAAATCCTAGTTGGAATGTTGTGGCTTTCTAACAGGGAAACCAAATCTTCGGGATCTGCTAGACAATCCCAATAGGCAATAGGAGCATTGGGGACAATCGGCTTTCCCTTGGGTGCGTTTCCTGCTGCATCCAAAGTCACAAAATATCTTAAATTCTTTGCCATTCGCTCAATAGCTATTTTGTTGTAACCCCGCGCCTGACCGATCCCAATACAAATATCGGGTAAAAATGCTTTGAGAGTTTCATCAACTACGTGTCCGAGGGTGTTGGTATTACCAGGCAGAATCTTGAAGTCAATGCAATCAACGTACTGACGGATCTCCTGAGTAGGATTGTCGCGTAACGACACCACAACCAACTCTGAGGCATTCAAACCATCATCATTTGGCTCAAAGCCAGTTATTAAAATTCTCATCCCAAAGCACCATATCACCGATCGCTTTATTTTAGTCTTATTGAGTTGGGTAGGTTGGGTTGAGTGTAAGCGAACCCTACGCAACGCTAGAGCCCAACACCTTATTTTAGTTAGAAGAGTTGGGTTTCGTTCCTCAACCCAACCTACACTATCCAGATCCAAAGTCGGAAATTCAAAAGATTTTTAAATTCCCAAGCGCTGATACACTAAATCTAAGTGCCTCAATTGATACTGCGGATCGAAACAATCATCAATTTCTTTGGTCGTCATCTTAGCTGTTACTCGATCGTCCTTAGCAATTAAATTGTAGAAATTGCCTTCAGCTTTATTCCAAGCTTCGTGAGCACACGATTGCACAATTTTATAGGCGTCTTCGCGACTTGTGCCTTTTTCTACTAAGGCTAACATCACGCGCTGGCTGAAGATGACTCCGCCGTAAAGATTCATGTTTCGCTTCATATTTTCGGGATAGACTAGCAGGTGTTTTACTAAGTCTGTGGTTTCTACTAACATGAAGTGAGTTACTGTAGAACTGTCGGGCAAAATCATCCGTTCTACGGAACTGTGAGAGATGTCTCGTTCGTGCCAAAGTGCCACATTTTCTAAGGCTGCGACGGCGTTGGCGCGGACAATTCTCGCCATCCCTGTGAGTCTTTCCGATCGAATCGGGTTGCGTTTGTGGGGCATGGCGGATGAGCCTTTTTGCCCTTTGGAAAAGAATTCTTCGACTTCGAGTACGTCGGTGCGTTGCAGGTTGCGGATTTCTACTGCAAAACGCTCGATCGATGCTGCTAAGAGTGCTAAGGTTTGGACGTATTCGGCGTGTCGATCGCGCGAAATGACTTGAGTGGATGCACAATCGGGTTCGAGTCCGAGGTTTTGACAGGCAATGGCTTCTATTCGCGGATCGATATTAGCATAGGTTCCGACTGCGCCGGAGATTTTGCCGACTGCAATGGACGATCGCAAATTCACTAATCGGGCGCGGTTGCGAAAGACTTCTGCCAGCCATCCTGCTAGTTTAAAGCCAAAGGTGATGGGTTCGGCGTGAATTCCGTGCGATCGGCCAACCATCACGGTATTGCGATGTTGTTGAGCCTGATAGCGAATAGCTTGACTCAATTCTTCGACACGTTCTAACAAGATATTGACGCTAGCGACTAATTGCAGCGCCAAAGCGGTATCGAGCACATCGGAACTGGTTAAGCCGAGGTGAATGTAGCGGCCGGCATCGCCTACATATTCGTTGACATTTGTCAAGAAGGCGATCATGTCGTGGCGGACTTCGGCTTCAATTTCGAGGACTCGTTTGGGGTCAAAATTAGCCTTAGCTTTGATTTCTTCGACTGCGGCGGCGGGGATGTAGCCGAGTTCGGCTTGAGCTTCGCAGACAGCGATTTCTACTTGCAGCCAGCTTTTAAGCTTGGCGGTTTCAGTCCAGATGTTGCCCATTTCGGGCAAAGTGTAGCGCTCTATCACGGTGGGAGTTGGGGAATGCGATCGTCCTATTGTACCTCTGCGAGGCCTCCGTCTTCAGTCGGGATGGGGAATTTCGGGCGATCAAACTTTTGAGATATGTGACACATAGTCCGTAGACCGATCGTCCCCAGAGACTGAGAATTGGCAGATGAGTCGATCGAAACAGAAGATTCTGCGTGCTTGGCGTTGCTGAATCAAGGTATGAATGCCCCAGGAATGGGAATATCGTCAAACTTCAAGTAATGTATTAATAACTTAATAGAATGCTTGAGCATTTCCTCACATTTACAATAACAAAGAGTCTTACGATGTAGCCGGGCTAAATGGGAGCATCCCGGTTTTGCGCTTTTGAGCATCAAACGGATATTGATCCGTTAAGGTAGGCGCACCGAAGCTTAAGCA
>NZ_JAUBQW010000124.1:0-19167 GCF_036701485.1 Microcoleus sp. Pol11C3
GCCTTATCTTTAGTTGAGTTTGAATATATCGGTCGCTCCTATTCATAGTTTGCGATCGATTATTCAGCAAGCCCTAAGTAAATCTCATTATAAAATGCTGTTAGTAGCCACAGAAGTCTACCGCCAACAGTTATTGATGTACGAAACAAAAGAAAATAGTATTTCTGACAGAATAGTCAGCTTAAAACAACCCCATATTCGCCCCATCGTCAGAGGGAAAGCCGGGAAATCCGTTGAATTTGGGGCAAAATTATCAGCAAGTTGTCGTAACGGCTATGTGTTTTTAGACCGAATTAGTTGGGATAATTTTAACGAATCTTTAGACTTACAAGCACAAGTAGAAGAATTTAATCGGTTTATTTCATAACAACAACCTTTTTTCATATTTTGTGTGTTTAATGATTTGCAAAAACTATATTTTACCCAGAAAAGATGAGCAAAATTTATATCATTAAGGCGCTCGCCAATTCACTCATCTTTCTCAATGCTGTTTTCTGACTTTTTCAGCAAGCCCTATTTAAGCCGATCGCCATTGTCGAGTATTTTAGACAATTTTGTGGAATATGCAGCACAATACTGCTTTTGCACAGCACTATGCGCCCGATCGCGCGCGCATGAATCAGCAATAAAAAACTTCAGCCCTCAGTCTGTTTGATTCGCGCGATCGCCCACTCCTCACTCAACTTTTCTCCTGCTTTTCATCCGATGGCGGGGGCTGTTTTTGCATTTCCTTTTGATGTTCTCTGGCTGCTTGCTCCAAAAGGAATGCTGATAAGCTGCTGATTGAACGGCGTTCCCGATCTGCCCACTCTTCGAGGATGTCATAGATTCCATCAGCCAAATAAGTGGTTAAGCGTTTGGTCATCCGAGGCTCAGTATTTTTTTGTTTAGGGCGATCGTCATTGTGCTGTATGTGGACTGTCTTGTCGAGTATACGTCATTTACGTTACATATATGTGGCGCTTAAGTGATATACTGTGAACAAGTCAAAAGCCAGCGTCATCCCTAGGAAAGTTCGTCGCTGGCTTCTGGCCCCTAAATAAGCAAGGAGGCAATCTCTATGGTAAAGCCTGGAAGCGACGGCAGCGAATATACCCGCGGCTATCAACAAGCTTTGAATGATTTTGGCATCACGCAACTGCTGTTGGGTATCCGCAGCTACTCTGATGAGGATTTTGAGGCTGATCGCGCGCGCATGACTGGGCCAGAGCTCGAAAGCTTGGCGGTGTTTCTGATTCTGCGCGTGGGGGCGAATCTCAAAGGAAGTACGATCGCCCGCTATCTAAACACTCTCAGAAAAGCCAATTCTCCGACGATCGCCGATCGCCCCGCGATCGAACTCAACTCAAATTCGCGAGGGAAAACACCTGAAAAGTCAAAGGGGGGCGATCGCAATGCTTGGGCGATCCTCCGAATTTTACCGAATGCTGAACACTATACAATTGCGCGTTTTGTCAATCGCCAAGATGCGGACGATCGGCGGAGGGCTTTGTGTCGGTTTATTCCAGGGGGTGTGTTTGAAGTTGTGTGCGATCGCACCTAATCAATATACCTCTCCAATAATCATTGTGGAACAGGCAAGATGCCTGTTCCAGACAGGCTTTTCTGGAGATGTCTAATAAACACAAATGACGATGACAATTGTAGCGACTCCGCATTAAGTCCGTCGGGGGTTTTAACCCCCGCCTCATAGCAAAAGTCCTCTTAAGAGGACTGTAAATCACTCTTTCAGTCGTCTTCAGACGACTTCAGCTATGAGACAGGGGTTTCAACCCCTGGCGGACTGGCGGACTGGCGGACTGGCGGACTGGCGGACTGGCGGACTGGCGGACTGGCGGACTGGCGGACTAACCGAGGTTTCTGGCCATCTGTCTATAATCATGGATGAAAACCAGGTCCAAGCCTAATTTATTTAGACGGTTGAGAAGGTTGGGGACTTATAATTAACAATTGATCGCCGGATTGACTTTGTTGAATGGCAATCACTGGCGGGCGAGCTTTAGGGTCTTTTTGCTGTTCTTTTGTTAAAGCCGGAAACAGATAAATCCAGTTTCCTCTCTCCAAAAGCAATCGCCAAACTCTAGGTTCTTTGGGATTATTGATATCAGTATAATCTCTTTTGCTCAAATCTGCAAATAGACCTGCATCGCCGATCGCCTTAAATCCTTTGGGGTCTAGTCGGAGTGTTGGATCGTCGAGTTTTCTGCCTAAAGAAATGTTGTCTTGCTTGGCGATTAAGGCAACTGCGGGTAAAGAGGAATTTTCCCCGGCATCGCGTCGGGCATCGGCAATACCTTGGTGGTATGCTGACCAGAATAAAACTAGCAATACCCAACCGACAATGATAATTTCGTCAACGAGCGATCGCAATAATTTTATCGAGTTATATCTATTGACATTAAATTGTTGCCAAGATTTCAGGATGCGGTAAATCCACTTGAATCTTCTGCCGTAAGGATAGGAAAGCGACCCTGTAATTATGCCATTGATTTTAGCAGGAACTGTCTTGTTTATACTATTAACCAGCCACAAACTGAGGTAAATCGCGAGGGCGGTCAGCAGAAAGGCGATCGCACTTTTGAATATGCTTTTTCCGCCAGCGAAAAACACCTGAAGCGGCACCATAAAAAACGATTCGACGGGTAAATCGAGAGTCGTTATTTCTAGCTGAAAGAAGGAAAAATAAGACCAGCGATAAATCCAGCCCGTGAAAAACAGGGCAGCACCAAGCAAGCCAAAAACACTGGCCAAGTTGCCTAAAATATTTGATTCGGGGGTAGATTCTGGAGTTGGGAGCACGGATTTACCCTCAAGGGACTGAAGTATGGGTTTATAATGGTAGCGGGTTAACGCTTACCCTTGAAAGGAGTTTATGGAAGTATGAAATGCAGAACACTTTCTTTTCTAGTTGTAGCACTTTTTACAGTAACGGCGAGTATGGCTGCACGAGTTAATGCCACCAGTCAGGAAGTCCAGAAACGCAATTTGCCATCCGTACAAGCACAGGCTAACGCCAGCCAGCCCATACCCGTAGCGTTGCCGACTCAAGCGGAAATTGTGATGAAAGGGGGCGAAAAAAGAGATGGTAGAGTTGTAGAGATTGATGAGAAAGGGCAAAAATTATGGATACAGGGATCGAGGGAAAAGCGATCGCTCCCCTTGAGTCAAATTGATAAAATAGTATTTCCCAATAATGCGGTGGTTTATCGGACTAATGGGGTGCAGTTTATTCGGGGCGAAACCCCAGTAGATACAAATACTCAAGCGAAATGGAACGGTATTCGGATCGGCGATTTTCGTCTGATAGATGCTGTCAAAGGTCAAGCTGAGGTAAAATTGAGGTCGCCTGTTGTGAATCGGGGGCAATTGCGGGCAATTTTGGCAGTTGCAAAAGATCGGCAATTTGTAGTTGATGAAATGAAATTCGAGCCGCAGAAAAAGACGGTGACTATTTTAGTAACTCCTTATTGATTGTGTTGGGGGTTTAAAACAGCGCCGTCCAACGTTGTTTGGGAGCGACCGCGAGGTGATTACCATATCTGATCACTTTGATGAACCATGAGAAGATTTTCAGGATTATATGTAATGAGACTTCTGATGCCTATTTTATTTAATCGAATTTGGTGAATTCTAAAAAAAATGAAACGAATTATTAGCAATGTTTTGGTTTTGGGTGTGTGTTTAACTTCTCAGACTGTACCACCGATGCTGCAACCTAGTAGGGCGCCAAGTCCAAATGCACAGAGTCAAGAAGTAGAGAAACTGATACGGCAAGCAATGGAACAGCAACAGCAAGGAAAATCGCAACCGGCAATAGAAACATGGCAGCAGATTTTAAGCATTGTACGACAATTGAACGATCTCACAACGGAAGTATCAGTCCTCAATAGGATTGGTATGGTCTACAACAACATTGGACAACCAAAAGAAGCATTAAAATACTTTAACCAAGCTTTGCCAATTTCGCGAGAAGTGCGGGATCGCTCTGGGGAAGTTTTGACTTTGACTAATATTGGTTTAGCCTACGACAAACTTGGAAAATCAACAGAGGCATGGGAATACCTTAAGCAAGCTTTGCCAATTTGGCAGGAAGTGCGCGATCGCTCTGGGGAAGCTAGAACTTTGACTAATATTGGTTCATATTACCAGAACACAGGACAACCACAAGAAGCATTGAAATACTATAACCAAGCTTTGCCAATTTGGCAGGAAGTGCGCGCTGGCTCTGCGGAAGCTTTTACTTTGACTCAGATTGGTTGGGTCTATGACAGCATTGGAAAACCAGAAGAGGCATTGAAATACTATAACCAAGCTTTGCCAATTTCACAGGAAGTACACGATCGATTTGTAGAAGCTGTTGCTTTGAATGGTATTGGTTGGGTCCACTACAGAATTGGAAAACCAGAAAAGGCATTGGACAACTTTAAGCAAGCTTTAGCAATTTGGCAGGAAGGGGGCGATCGCTCTGGGGAAGCTACTACTTTGAATAATATGGGTTTAGCCTACGACAAACTTGAAAAATCAAAAGAGGCATTGGAATATCTTAAGCAAGCTTTAAAAATTAGGCAGGAAGTGAGCGATCGCCCAGGGCAAGCTGCTACTTTAACTAATATGGGTTTAGCCTATAACAACATTGGAAAACCAGAAGAGGCATTGGAATACCTTAACGAAGCTTTGCCAATTATGCGGGAAGGGCGTGATCGCTCTGGGGAAGCTACTACTTTGAATAATATGGGTTTAGCCTACCAAAACATGAAACAAGCAAACAAGGCATTAAAATCCTATAACCAAGCTTTGGAAATTAGGCGGCAAGTTGGCGATCGCCCTGGCGAAGCTGTTACTTTAACTAATATGGGTTTAGCCTACCGAGATATAAATAAACCTACTGATGCCATCAAAAACTTGGAGGACTCCATCAAGATTACTTTAGAAATGCGGAGTGGTTTACAGCGAGAAAATCGCCAAAAGTTTTTACAAGCTAATAACTTAACTCCGATCGCCCTCACATCCCTCCTCATCGACCAAAACCAAGCCGAGCGCGCTTTCCAATGGGTCAACATCGCCACCACAGCAGACCTCGCCGACTACACCCGCTTAATTGACGCCAAAGTAGCCAACCCTCAAGCACAAAAAGCCCTTGACGAGTGGAATCAAAAAAATCAACAACTGCAATTCCTCCGCCGCCAACTCAAAGACAAATTCTCAGAAAATCTCTCCCGACAAATGCGGGAATTAGAAGCAGAAGTCAACCGCCAAGCAGAAGAAATCTCCCGCAGTTTCCCAGAAGTCGCCGAACTATTTGAAACCAAACTCAAAGACATCGCCCAACTGAAAGCAAGTATCTCACCCGGAACCGTTGTCATTCAACCAGTTTTGCTCACAAATATCGGGAATGTCCCCAATACGATCGCCCTATTTGTCTTGACAAAAGACAGTTTAAGTGTTAAAAAAATTACTATTAATCCCGCAGAATTCGACAAACTCCTCACTCAATACCGCGAACAACTGCAAAATACTGGCGACACTAACTTCACCGTAACTGGCAGCAAACTCTACGAAATCCTGATTCGTCCCGTAGAAGACCAAATTAAGGCATTCTCACCCAAACAATTGAGCATCATCGCTACGGGAAAACTGCGCTACATCCCCTTTGAAACGCTCTATGACGAACAAACCGATGAATTCCTCATCCAGAAATATCCCGTCAACTATCTCACCCGCATTTCTACCAGGTCAATTCCCGATTCGACATTACAAGGCGGTATCTTAGCATTAGGAAATCCCGTCACCCGAAATCCGCAAAATCTACCCGGTTCGGAAGCAGAAGTTAGAAATATCGCTCAATTATTACCGGGAAGTTCCACCTATATCCGCAATACCGCCACCCTCGATCAATTCAAAACTCAAGCACCCCGCTTTCCCTTTTTGCACCTAGCAACTCACGGCTGTTTCCAACAGGGAGGCTGTCAAAAATTGGGCATGGAGGAAAATACACTACTATTTGCTGACAGCCAATTCAATATTCGCGATGCCGCCTTATTAGGATTGCAAAACACCAGACTCCTCACCTTAAGCGCGTGTCAAACTGCTATGCAAGCGAATTCTAACGGTGAAGAAATATCAGGAGTTGCCTATATATTTGAGCGTGCGGGCGCACAAGCGGTGATGGCGAGTCTCTGGAGTGTTGATGATTCAGCTACTAAAGATTTGATGGTTCAATTTTATCAAAATATCAATAAAGGGATGAGTAAAGGGGAAGCATTGCGGCAAGCTAAATTGAGTCAAATTACTCGACATCCTTATTATTGGTCGCCGTTTATTTTAATTGGTGATGCGCGGTAGAATATCGGGCGGTTGAACACCCGGCGGTTGAAACCGCGTCTATACAAACCAAACCCGCCTCCGCGGCTTGAAGACAAGACGGTTAAAATTACATTATCTTCTTCAGTCCGCGGAGGCGGACTTCCTTTGTGTAGACGCGGTTTCAACCGCCGTCTGATCTTTGTGTAGACGCGGTTTCAACCGCCGTCTGATCTCTCCCCCACAAAGCCAATCCGCCGCCCCTTCCCCTAGCCGCAATTATCCCCTCTTCTACCAGAAAATATGCAAAAAAGGCCTGCTTCCCCACACTCAAACTAAAAAATTCCGCCTCCCGCGCTTCTCCACCGCGAATAAATCCTTGATACACAGTTTTACCCAACAATTTCACTGTAATTCTGGTAAAATCAAAAGCTAAAATATTTTTATTAACTAAAAACTTAGTCGGCCCGGAAAGAGTTAGTACGATCGCCCCAACCTGCACCGAATTCTCCACCCTGCCCGTTTCCCTATCCGCTTCCCCATCCGCAACAGGTTCAGCCTTATAAGCAATTTGAATTTTCGCCAGCCACTCAGGGATATAACGTCCCGCGCCTAACACAATTCCCGCTTTTTGTCGAGTCTTTTTCGTGCCGGTGATAAAGCACAAGCGCCAATTGCCGATTAATTGCTCGAAACCATAGCGAATTTTATTTTTTTTCGCGTTTCTCTCAGCTTCTAAGAGGGCTGCGACTACGGCGGCCGGAGATGGTTTTGTATTCGACTTAGCGGCTTGTTCTAGAATTGATATGTTTTCCATTTAACTAACAATAACAGGAATTTACTAGGCTTGATGCAAAATTTTAAGGAACAGGCATCTTGCCTGTTCCACCAGCAGAGAGATTACTTGTGGGGCAGGCATCTTGCCGGAGGCCGAGTGATTGATAATATTAGCGGATGTAGCGGAGAAAAACATGGTTACGATCGCCCCCACAGACACAGAAATCATCATCATCGGCAGCGGCATAGGCGGGTTAAGTTGCGGTGCAATGCTTGCCAGATATGGATTTGACGTGATTGTCTGCGAAAGTCACTCGATCGCGGGCGGGGCAGCCCACGGTTTTGAACGCGAGGGATTTAGCTTCGACTCCGGGCCCTCCCTGTACTCAGGATTATCCTACAGCCCGTCTGCCAATCCGCTACGGCAAGTTTTGGATGCGATCGGCGAAAAACTCCCCTGCATCACCTACGATACCTGGGGTTGCTGTTTGCCAGAAGGCGATTTCGACACATCCGTCGGTGCGAGTCAATTTGGCGAAGTGCTCGCACAACTGCGCGGCGCGGAAGCAGTCGCCGAATGGCGGCAACTCCAGCGCATCATGGAACCCTACGCCAAAGCTGCCACAGCCTTACCATCGCTGGCTTTGCGCTTCGATTTGGGCAGTGTTTTTACCCTCGGCCAATTTGCGCCGGCTTTCCTGCAAAGTGCTGGCGAGGCGATCGCACTTGCAGGCCCTTTCAGTAAAATTATGGACAAAAACGTCAAAGATCCGTTTGTCCGAAATTGGCTGAATTTGTTGTGTTTCCTGCTGTCTGGACTTCCCGCCGACGGAACGATCGCAGCCGAAGTCGCTTTCATGTTCGCCGACTGGTATCGCCCCAATGCAGTTTTGGACTATCCGATCGGCGGTAGTGCAGCTCTGGTAAATGCCCTGGTACGCGGTTTAGAGCGCCACGGAGGGCAGTTGCTGCTAAATTCCCACGTTGCAGAAGTTTTGGTGGAAAACAACCGGGCTGCGGGCGTGCGGCTGCGATCAGGCAAAATTATTCGATCGCACAAAGCCGTCGTCTCCAACGCTTCCGTTTGGGATACCCTGAAACTGTTGCCTGAAACCTCAGTCCCGCAAAGGTTTCGGCAAGAGAGGCAGGTGACGCCCGAGTGCGACAGCTTCATGCACCTGCATCTGGGAATTGATGCTGCCGGAGTGCGATCGGACTTGGCTTGTCACTACATCTTCGTCAAAGACTGGGAAATGGGCGTTACAGCCCCTCAGAACGTCGTTCTCGTCTCGATTCCCTCGCTCCTCGACCCCCACCTTGCGCCTCCGGGAAAGCACGTCATTCACGTATATACCCCCGGAAACGAGCCTTACGATTTGTGGCAAAAGCTCGATCGCACCAGCGAAGAATACAAGCAGCAAAAGCAAGCGCGCGCCGAGGTGATGTGGGAAGCCTTAGAGAGAATTATCCCCGATATTCGATCGCGCTGCGAAGTCACCTTAGTCGGGACCCCGCTAACTCACGAACGGTTTTTGCGGAGAAATCGGGGCTCCTACGGGCCGGGAATTCAGGCGGGTACCGGCTTATTTCCGGGGCCGGGAACGCCTTTGGCGGGGCTGTTTTGCTGCGGAGATTCGACGTTTCCGGGAATTGGTTTGCCCGCTGTTGCTGCTAGCGGGGCGATCGCAGCTAATACGATCGCACCCGTGCACAAGCATTTGGAAATGCTTCGGGATATTGGTCTAAAAAATTAGACTTATTGCCTAATTTTTTGAAAGATTGGGCAACCGCAAATTAACGCAGATTAACGCAGATATTTTCTTGATTGTTTGGGAATTAATGCAATTGCAGTCGAGTTTAGATAATCATTAATTAATTAGGTTTGTAGTTAGGACTCCAATTCCTGTGTATTTTATGAGGAATAGGATTCCTCGCTACAAAAACCTTATTGTTGTCTCCTGTATTTGCCGCCATTGGCGGTCGCACATTCTTGTGCCCGGATTTTCAATCAGCGGATTTTTAACTGATTTTAAAATTTGGTTGCAAAACTTTGATACAATCGGTCAAATATGACCTAAATCGGTCAGCATAGAAATAGATAGTTCGATCGCAAAGAGGCCACCGTGCAACCCGTAGACTTTACAACTTTAACCGCCACTTGCAGCGAACTGCGAGCCCAATGGCTGCCAGCGCGCTTAGAACAAGTCTACCAGCGCGATCGCTTCACCGTGTCCTTAGCCCTCCGCACCATGAAAGGGCGCGGCTGGATTGACCTTTCCTGGCATCCTGTGGCCGCCCGCATCTGCGTCGGCGACCCCCCGCCCCGCATTCCCGACACCTTCACCTTCAGCGAACAACTGCGGCACCAACTCAGCGGTTTAGCCTTAGTTTCCATCGCCCCTGTTTCATCCTGGGAAAGAGTCATCGACTTGCAATTCGCCAAACGTCCAGGCGAACCCGCCCTCTGGCACCTCTACGCTGAAATCATGGGCAAGTACAGCAACGTCATTCTCACCGCCCAAGATAACCTCGTTGTCACCTGCGCCCACCAAGTCAGCGCCAAACAGTCCACCGTCCGTCCCATCCAAACCGGTCAACCCTACGAAATGCCCCCGTCTTTGACCGATGCAGTGCCGAGTCTGAGCGAATCTCAAAACCGCTGGCAATCGCGAATTAGCCTGGTTCCTGGGCAATTAAAGGGCAATCTGTTGAAGAATTACCGAGGAATGAGTAAAGCCTTAGTTTTGTCAATGATTCGATCGGCTTCTTTAGACCCCGAACAATCCACCGACAGCCTCAATGCCGACCAATGGCAGCAACTATTCCAGCGCTGGCTGTACTGGCTGCAATGCCTAGAAAACTCCAAATTTCACGCGAGTTTTACCCCCGAAGGCTACACCGTCATCGATTGGCCCGCACCAGAAAATCACAATGTAGGGGCGGTGCCCCCGTGCCCGCCCTCTGATTCTTCCATCTCTTCCGTTCAAGAATTACTTAACAGCTACTACACAGGCGAAATCAATCAACAAGTATTCGCCCAAGTCCGGCATCAGCTTACCCAAAAACTCAACAACGTCCTGGCAAAACTGCGCCTCAAAGCCAACACATTTAAAGAACGCTTGCAGCAATCAGCAGACGCCGACACGCACAAATCCCAAGCCGACTTGCTGATGGCAAATTTGCAGCATTGGGAACCAGGAATGAAATCAATTTCTCTCCCCGACTTTGAAACAGAAAAACCCGTTGCTATTCCCCTAAACCCGGAAAAAAACGCCGTTCAAAATGCTCAAGCAATCTACAAAAAACACCAAAAACTTAAAAGAGCCCGCATTGCAGTAGAACCTTTGTTAGCCGCCGTACAGGAAGAAATCGACTATTTAGAGCAAGTTGAAGTCGCACTTTCGGTATTGGAAACCTACCGCAACACCCAAGATTTGCAAACCCTCGCCGAAATCCGCGAAGAACTGATCCAGCAAAAATATCTAGATGTACCAGATTACCGCAGTACCGACAAAAATGCTGCGATCGAATTTCACCGCTACCAAACCCCCAGCGGCTTTGAATTATTAATCGGGCGCAACAACCGTCAAAACGACCAACTCACTTTTCGCACCGCCAACGACTACGACTTGTGGTTCCACACCCTAGAGATTCCCGGAAGCCACGCTTTGCTGCGTCTCAAACCCGGTACTGTGGCTGAAGAAACCGATTTGCAATTTGCCGCTGACATGACTGCTTACTACAGTCGCGCCCGCCACAGCGAACAAGTCCCGGTGGTTTATACAGAACCTAAATATGTATACAAGCCGAAAGGGGCTAAACCGGGTATGGTTGTATACAAGCAGGAGCGGATTGTCTGGGGTAGACCGCAGCAAGCTCCGGCTTGATTTATACAAAGTGAGATAAAAGGTCGATCGGCAATCGAAACTTCGTTTTTACCCAAAATAACCTGTTTGGAACCGATAAATCTAGGCAGGAACCGGGTTTTTGAACCCCGGCTTGATTATATAAAGTGACCTAGAGTGCGATCGCCCCCTCAAAATTAATATTCGCCTGTAATGTAAAGTATTATTACAAAAAATTAAATTTTGTTGTTAGAATACCACTTAAGAGAGATGATATTTCTTTTAGAACCCTTTGCAAAGAAACGTGCAACTTGGGTTTCCTCACTGTGAGAAAAACACTGTGGGAACACAACGGATTTAACTATTTGTGCAGACCAGCTTTTGCTAAAGCTGGTCGTTTCTGTTTAAACATTAAACCCAAGCTCGGACAATTTTAGATTGGCGATTGTAGATTTTAGATTAAAACCGCCAATCTAAAATCTAAAATCGGTGTGGGCTTCTCCTAGAAAGAAAACGTCGTTCTGACAACCCCAATCACCAAATCAGAATTATTCTTATTGTGGTCAGGAGCAGTCAGCCAAATTAGGCCAGGGGTGATAGAAATATTGTCGCTCAACTTAAACTGATAAAAACCTTCAACGTGCAGGGAAGTATCCTTATCTTCCGGCAAAGTCCGATTAGTAGAACTCGTCACGCGCGGCTCCATACCTACCAGAATCCCGGCAACATTTCCTTCTTTCAACAAATCGGGAAAAGCCAAAGTAATTGCCCAGTTCCAGATTTTTTGGTCTCCCCGCTGCACAGAACCCGTAGGAGTAGCCAAGTTGGATAAAATGCGCTGGTTGGTGTAACCCGCCCAACCGCCAATTGCAAATCTCGGGTTCAACTGCCATGAAGCTTGCGCGCCGTAGGAATTGCTAGAAACAGGCAGATTCTTGTCGCTGTCGATGCCGAAGGAACCGAGACGCACGGGGAAATTAGAAGCATTGCTGCCCGTACCGCTGACGACGTTGTAGGAATTAACGTAAGTTAAACCTAAAGCCATAGTGCTTGTCGGTTTGAAAGTCAATTGAGCAATACCACCGTAAGGGCCGTTGAACAAACCGTTACCCCGCGTCGGGTTCGCACCGTTACCGGCCAAATATCCCAAACTCAGCTCTAGTTTTTCCCCAAACTGATGCCTGAAGCCGACACCAGAACTGCCCACCATATAGTAAACCGGGTTGCGAGTACCGAAATTGGAAAGAGCACCGCTGCCGCCGTCTCCGTCAAAGTAAGGGTTGACAGTGTTGGTAAAATCGTCAGCAGCGCCGGCGTTGGCTTCGAGAATTACAGTAGTGCTTTTGCCGATCGGGAATTGGTAAAATAGCTGATCTAAAGTTACAGTATTGCTAGCAGTAGCAAAAGGCCCCGCATTAAACCGCAATTCTCCTTCAGCAGTTTTCGTGTTATTAGTAGAAAATGAGCCCAAATTTAAAACTTGCAGTCGAGTTCTCAGCAAATCTTTGCCAGAAAAACTCGTGTCAAAATTGAGACGAACCCTGCTGCCAAAAGCCGTCGCTTTATCAGCTTTCTCGCCGTTAGCATCATCTCCCCTGGCGATACCCGTCAAAGCAAATATCACTTCGCCGTTGAGTTTAGTCGTAGTTGAAAACTGATTTGCTTCTAATTCAGAGGCGCGCGCTTCCAAAGCATCGACGCGGCCGCGCAAAGTTGCCAATTCCGCCGCAAATTCTTCTTGCAACCTTTGCACCGAAGCAAAATCTTCTCGCGTCACGAGATTTCTCGAACCGCCTTGAATTAGTTCGCTAACTTTATCCAAACACGCATTTAAACCTGCTGCAAACTCGTAGCGAGTCATTGCCCGGTTGCCGCGAAAAGTGCCGTCAGGATAGCCAGCTATGCACCCGTAGCGCTCTACTAGAGACTGCAAAGCTTGGAACGCCCAATCAGTGGGCCGAACGTCGGAAAGTTGCGACACAGATGTTACTTGGCCGGCCGCATCTTCGCTGCTACTGCCTTCTGTGCTGTATTCGTTGATTTGTTCTAAAACATTTGACTGTGCTGGAGGTTGGGCACTTGGATCAGTCGATTGGGAAATCGGCTCGGGTTGCGCGGCCGGTTTTTCTGCGTTTAAATTAGCCGGTGCAACGGCGGGTTGCGTTTCGCTTAAGTTTGCGGGCGCTACTGCGGGGATTTGCTCTGCGACAGGTTGTTCAGCACTTAAATTTGCGGGCGCGACTGGGGGTTTGGTTTCGCTTAAATCTGCTGCAACTGCGTTTTCCGGTGCTTTTGCCTGTTCGGCAACTGGGGCGATCGGCTCGTTAGCGTTAGCGAAGCGATCCGAAGGAAAGCCCTCGTAGAGGTTCGCACTTTCTTTCTCAATAGTATCAACAGTCAAGTTGCTAGTTAGTGACACTGGTTCGGCAGTCTCAGGCTTTGCAGTCTCAGGCTTGGCCACTTCGGTTGCAGCACCTGCTAATTGCAGATTAGCTTGATCTGTGGCTGCAATTTCTACAGGTTGCTCTGCTGCTAGCGCCGTCGAAGATACGACTAAACTTGCTGCCAATACTGCGGGACTAATTAAAAGTCCCTTCCACAAAAATTTGGACATTTTTTCCTCACACCACATTGAGCCGATCGCCCGTTCCGAAGATTTAGGCGATCGCAAATCACCTTCAGTATTGAGCCTAATAGTATTTATTGTCAACAATTCGGGAAATCACGGCCGGAGAGTGCAGTTTTGCTGTGGTTGATTGGACAAAAACTCCGTTTATTCCCAAAATCTTTGGTTTGATCTAGATACCTACGCAGAAACCCGGTTGATGGCTTGATACTGCGTAAGTGATCCCTCAGTAAGTTTAATATTGACAGAACTGGCGCTAACAAATCGTTCGATCGGCTACATAACAAGTGAAAAAACTCAAATACGCCCTAGTTCACGAATGGTTGACGCCCTTAGCTACTGGCGGTTCAGAACTCGTAGTGCAGGAAATTCTCAAACACGTAGACGAGGCAGATGTCTATGCCCTCATCGACTTTGAATCCGCCAATCCCGAAAGCTATCTTTTCGGGCGGCAGATTGGCACAACATTTTTGCAGCACTTTCCCGCAGCCCGCAGTGGCGTCCAAAAATATTTGCCATTTCTGCCGATCGCGATCGAACAACTAGATCTGCGAGAATACGACATCATCCTCTCCTCATCCCACGCCGTTGCCAAAGGCATCCTCAGCAGTCCCCAGCAAATGCACGTCTGCTACTGCCACACGCCCATGCGCTACGCTTGGGACTTAACTTTTGACTATTTGCGTAGCAGCAAAGCCGGACGGGGCATTCCGGGCCTGCTGACGCGATATTTGTTGCATCGACTGCGGCAGTGGGACGTAATTTCCGCCAATCGTGTTGATTATTTCATCGCTAACTCTCAACACACTGCGTGCCGAATTTGGCGCTGCTACCGACGGCGGGCCGAGGTGATTTATCCGCCGGTAAATATCGAGCGATTTTCCTTGATGCGGCAAAAACAAGACTTTTACGTCACAGTTTGTCGGTTGGTAAGTTACAAAAACGTAAGTGCGATCGTCCAAGCATTCAATCAACTCGGACATACTCTAATTGTCATCGGCACCGGGCCAGAATTAGAAATGATTCGGCAAATCGCCAAACCCAACGTGCAAGTGCTCGGCTGGCAGCCCGCGTCCATAGTAGAAAAGTATATGGCAGAGGCGAAAGCCTTTGTATATGCAGCTTGCGAAGATTTTGGCATAGCTTTGGTAGAGGCTCAAGCTTGCGGAACACCGGTAATTTCCTATGCAGCAGGGGGCGCTTTGGAAACGGTGCTCGACATTCGCCAACACCCAGAGACAGGGACTGGTTTATTTTTTTCCTCCCAAACCCCAGCAGCATTAGTCCAAGCTGTCGAGGAATTTGAGCAGTTGCAAGGCAAATTTGAGCCAGAAATCTGCAGGTTGCGCGCTGAACAGTTTGCCCCCGAAGTATTTGGGCAGCGCTATCTAGCTTTTGTTGAACGCTGCTATCAGGAATTTCACTCCCGTGATTTTACCCAGTCTGGGGCTTGATAGTACCAGAACCCGATAGCGGGACAATCTTCCTTCTGCCTTTGTATAAGTGCCTTCAGAAGACCTCTGCATAAGTGCCTTGTGCCTTTTTCCTTCTGCCGCCAGAAGCCCTCTTCCTTCTTCCTTCAGCCTTTTGAAGCCTTCAGAAGGCAGAAAATTGAGTATTTGAAACATAATTCAGAGAACAAAGCGTCTTGAGGCTTTATGATCAGGACTGTGTGTGGTGTGAAGTGAAGGAGTAAGATGACTGCCGACAGCCAACTAATCTCCGGCAAGGTAATTCGAGCGATCGCAAGACGCGGTTTTGGGTCTGTCCTGCAAGGAGATAGACGCATAAGTCGTTCTCTACAGAGCCTCGACGGAGAACTTTTCAAGCGGTTATTTGACATCCTGTTTTCCTTATCGGTTCTGATCCTGTTTGCTCCGGTTTACCTGCTTTTGGCTTTCTTAATCGCCTTAAGCTCGTCCGGTCCTATTTTTTACGTACAGGAACGAGTCGGCAAAAACCGTAAAAGGTTTTATTGCCTTAAATTCAGAACGATGGTGGAAAATGCGGACGATATATTGCTAGAAATCATGGAAAATTCTCCGCATTTGCGTCAAGAGTTTGAGGACAATTTCAAACTGAAACAAGACCCTCGAATTACCTGGATTGGAAGATTTTTACGAATGACCAGTTTAGACGAGTTTCCCCAGTTTTGGAATGTTTTAAAAGGAGATATGAGCGTCGTCGGACCGAGACCTTTAGTTGAAGAAGAACTGCCGAGATACGGCCGTCACATCAACAAAATTCTTACCATAAGACCTGGAATTACAGGCTTGTGGCAAGTGTCTGGTCGCAACGACATTCCGTATCCCCGCCGAGTCCAAATCGACCTCTATTACGCAAATGACAAAAACCTTTGGATGGATATGTGGATTGTTTTCAAAACAATTGGAGTTGTGATTTTTCCCAAAAATAACGGCGCATATTAATTTTTGTCCGCAGTCAGCACTCGGTAGTTAGTTTTATTTGTTACTGACCACTGATGCTGACTACTGACAATCAGCGACAAACTCTTTGTCAAAACTAAACAGTTCCTGGATGCCGATCGAAGAATTGTGAGCTTAACTAAATGGGTAAATAGTTAAATAAACCTACCTCTTCTTCATCCAGAAAGATCAGTTCTTCTAGATAGACTACTTTAGGTTTAGGTGTTAAACTTAACTCTATAACCTTTGGCTTAAGGGGGATAGCCTACTTATCTTGGGATAACCCACTACCCAACAGCGTAGGAAGTAAACTTCAACTGGGTTTAGGTAACTAAAGTTAAGTTTGAGTAAGTTTTATAAAGCAGTTAACGTAGAGTTTGAGAATACGGTGGGCAGGGCTCAACAGCCTCTGCCAAAAAGTTTATTGTGAATTAACACAGCCTGTCAAAGGAAAATCAGATGACGCAACGTAAGCGAGCGCTAATAACAGGTATTACAGGTCAAGACGGCTCCTACTTGAGCGAATTACTGTTAGAGAAAGGATATGAAGTTCACGGCATTATCCGGCGCAGTTCTAGTTTCAATACCGATCGAATTGACCACATTTATGTCGATCCTCACAGCGAGGGTGCGCGCCTGTTTCTACACTACGGCGACTTAACCGACGGCACTACTCTGCGCCGGATATTGGAAGAAGTCCAGCCAGTAGAAGTTTATAACTTAGGTGCTCAATCTCACGTTCGAGTTAGCTTTGACTCGCCAGAGTATACGGTTGACGCCGTAGGGATGGGAGTATTGCGGCTGCTAGAAGCCGTTCGGGACTATCAGCGTCGCACTGGCATAGAAGTGCGCTTCTATCAAGCAGGTTCTTCGGAAATGTTTGGTTTGGTGCAGGAAGTTCCACAGAAGGAAACAACTCCTTTTTATCCCAGAAGTCCTTACGCCTGCGCCAAAGTTTATGGTCATTGGCAAACAGTAAACTATCGGGAATCTTACGGACTTTTTGCCTGCAACGGCATCTTGTTCAATCACGAATCTCCCCGCCGGGGCGAAACTTTTGTCACCCGTAAAATTACTCGCGCCCTTGCCAGAATAGTCGCCGGTAAGCAGAAAAAGATTTACTTGGGCAATCTCGATTCCAAGCGCGACTGGGGCTATGCTAAAGACTACGTGCGGGCGATGTGGCTGATGCTCCAACAAGACAAGGCTGACGATTATGTCATTGCTACTAACGAGACTCATTCTATTAAGGAATTTCTCGATTTGGCCTTTACTTACGTCAATTTAGAGTGGCAAAAATATGTGGAGTTTGACGAACGCTACTTGCGTCCGGCCGAAGTGGAACTGTTGATTGGCGATTCGAGTAAGGCGCGCCAGCACTTAAATTGGGAACCTTCTGTAACTTTTGAGGAGTTAGTACATTTAATGGTAGATGCTGACATCAAAGCTCTCGAAATGCAGGAGCGAGGTTCGGGCAACGGATTTGATTGAGCCGCTAAACAAAGCCGTCAGTCGCTTTTAGATTTTAGACTTCGGAGTGAGCGCGAGCGTCGAACGATTTTAGATTTTAGATTTACTCCACAGATGAATCTGGAAGCCCGCACTTGAGTCTAAAATTTTTTTTGACCCTCCCCGACACTCCTGCGGGGGCTTGTACCCGTTTTGGGCGAGGTCACTGCGAATAATTTGTAGGGGTAATACCCCGTGTCTACTCCTTTCGCGCGCCGGAGATTGCCCCTACAAACAGTTCATAAATGATGAGAGGATGTTTGCCGCTATTGGCAGGGGCATTCAAAGAACCCGCTTAATTGCTCGCAAAATTTTCGGATGTGCGGGCTAACAAAAACATTAAAATGATAGTTGAGAACTCGCGGCTCATAAATCTAACTTTCGGGTGTGCACGGCTCACATTGTCCCTATCTCCAGCAGGTAAAACAGATGGGTGGGCAACCGCGTCCTGTAGCAGAAAGCTTTTTTTGCTAAAGCAACAATTTTAGAATTGGAATTGTCGATCGACCCTTATTCAAAATACCGAGGCTAAAATTATGACCAGCTTGGATTTAAGCAGCAAACGCATTCAAGTCACGGGCGGCGCCGGTTTCTTGGGCCGTCAGGTAATTGACCAGTTAGTCAAAGCAGGGGCCGATGCTGATAAAATTTCGGTGACTAGATCGATCGACTGCGACCTCCGCGTCATGGAAAACTGCAAGCGCGCCGCCGACCAACAAGATATGATCATTCACCTCGCCGCGCACGTCGGCGGCATCGGCTTAAACCAACTCAAACCCGCTGAATTATTTTACGACAATTTGATGATGGGGGTGCAACTAATCCACGCCGCCTACGAAGCAGGAGTCGAAAAATTTGTCTGCGTCGGCACGATTTGCGCTTATCCCAACTTCACCCCAGTTCCTTTCAAAGAAGATGACCTGTGGAACGGCTATCCAGAGGTAACTAACGCACCTTACGGAGTAGCGAAAAAAGCCTTATTAGTGCAACTGCAATCCTACCGCCAGCAGTACGGATTCAACGGTATCTACTTGCTACCAGTAAATCTGTACGGCCCGGAAGATAACTTTGACCCGAAAAGTTCCCACGTCATCCCCGCATTAATTCGCAAAGTCCACGAAGCGCAAGAAAGAGGAGACAAAACACTGCCTGTTTGGGGCGACGGCAGCCCTAGCCGCGAGTTTTTGTATTCCACAGATGCCGCGCGGGGAATTGTGATGGCGGCTCAATCTTACAGTGAATCTGACCCGGTTAATTTGGGAACCAATAGCGAAGTTAAAATTCGAGATTTAGTAGAAACGATTTGCGAATTGATGGGATTTGAGGGAGAAATTGTTTGGGAAACAGACAAACCAAACGGTCAGCCGCGCCGCTGTTTGGATACGCGAAGGGCTAAGGAAAAGTTTGGTTTTGTTGCGGAGGTGAAGTTTAAAGAAGGGTTGAAAAATACGATTGATTGGTATCGAAAACACGCAGCGTAAGTGTGAAAAACCTGGTTTCTTGAAGAAACCGGGTTTTTTTAGTTATAAAGGTCATTGATAAAACTCGGCGGTTTAAACCGATCCTACACAAAAAAAATTTGATAATTCGGCGGTTGAAACCACTACTATAGTCATTTCAAATAAATGTGAGACAGAGGTAAGATCATGATAAAATCGATAAAAATAGTTAATTAGAAAAAAAT